>DYKH01000428.1 GCA_020722685.1 Caldithrix sp.
CGCCCGCAACGAAGCGGCAGGCAGTCCCCTCGACAAGCACCTCGCCGACTATAAGGCCTCTCTCGTAGCGAACGGAAGAGTGCAGGAATACGTAGACATACTCGTCTCACGAATACGTGCCATATTTGACGAGTGCCGTTTCCGGTGCTTCTCGGACATTTCCCCAGAGCCGGTACACAGGTTTCTTGCCCAACTCAGGGACGGCGGCAAAGGAGCAAGCATTGAAACGAGCAACCAGTACCTCAGGTCCCTCAAGCAGTTCTGCAACTGGATGGTACGTAACAACCGCGCCAAGGAATCTCCGGTAACCCACATGCAAGGTCTCAACAGCGCTCTCGACCAGAGACGCCGCAGGAGGGCGCTTACGCCGGACGAGTGCGCACGGCTCATAGACTCAGCGAAGAACGGCCCCGTCCACTGGAGCATGCCCGGTCCTGAAAGAGCGTTGCTCTACGGGCTTGCCCTCGAAACCGGCCTGAGGGCCAGCGAACTCCGCAGCCTCACGAAGACCAGCTTCCACCTCGATGCCGACCCGCCTACGGTCACGGTCAGGGCTGCAGCATCCAAACACAAGCGGGAAGACGTGCTGCCGTTACGACCCGGACTCGCCCACGAAATACGCATCTACACTGCGCTGAAGAAACCTGACGAGCCTATATTCACGGCGCCGGAGTCCTCCAAGAGTTGCTGGCGCACCTCAATGATGATTAGAGCCGATCTCCAGGCCGCGGGTATTCCTTACATAGACGACGCAGGCAAGGTGGCGGACTTCCATTCGCTGCGGCACACCTTCATCACCAATCTCGCCATGAGCGGCGTGCATCCGAGAATCGCACAGGCGCTCGCAAGACACAGCTCCATCGAACTCACCATGAACTGCTACACACACGTGGCCATGGGCAATATGGCCTCGGCGCTTTCTCAACTGCCAAATATCTCCACCATGCTCGACAAAGCGAATGCCGAATCCGTCGCCTGCACCGGCACAAATGGCAGACATTCCAAGCGAACCAACGAGTTTGTCTTGTAGGAATACTTGTAGGGAGAGCGGGCGCTAATTGGCAATCCGTGGCAATCTGTGGCAAGAACTGGCAATGAAGAGAAAACCAGCGGTTTCGACACAAGTCCTTAGGGGTATGCGTAGTTGCGTGATACACAAGGACTTACGAATGGAGCGGGTGAAGGGGCTCGAACCCTCGGCATCCAGCTTGGGAAGCTAGCGCATGTGTGTTGTATCTATTTGTCAACACGAGACTTACAAAATCGTCAAAACTGTCTTGGCGTCCCACTTGTAGGCTAAAAGCGAGCATCGGCAAAACCTTGCCTTGGTCGTCAAGGCACATTGTCCACGCCAGCCCGCCTTCTAAATTCTCGAGTTTGGCAAGTTTTAGGCGGCAATTTTGCGTAACCTCTTATCACACAAGGGGTTACGCGTTTCAAGGAGATCCATGTCTGGAGCGGCTTTGTTGGTTGTCTGGCGTATGTTCACCAAAACGTGTAACCCGTTTGCCGACAAGAAGTTATGTGTTGCCGACGGCGTATTTTGGGTAGTGGCTTTGGGAAAACTTGCCAAACTCAAGTAAATTTCTTGGTGGATTGTTCTTGATATTATGCCACGCCGTGGCATAATATCACGCCATGATACCGAGGCACCTAAAACCGTTGATACTTGAAGCCTTGGGCAGTTTTCCTGTGGTTGCCATTCTTGGCAGCCGCCAAGTAGGCAAGTCTACTTTGGCACAAGACCTCCCCTCTCAACAATGGCTTGCACACTATCTGACTCTTGATGACTTTTCGATACTTGGCGCTGCCCAAAACGACCCGCAGGGCTTTATCGAAGGAATGAGTCTGCCCGTCATACTCGATGAAGTTCAACGGGCGCCAGACATGTTGCGTGCCATAAAGGCTGTTGTTGACAAGAAACGCAAACCGGGCCTTTTTCTTCTAACCGGCTCTGCCAACCTGCTGACGCTGAAATCCGTTTCTGAAAGCCTTGCCGGGCGCGTCGCGCTTTTTGAACTATTTCCTTTTTCATGGGCCGAGATGGCGCTTCAGCCCTCGCCCCCCGCCACACTGGATGCTCTGTTCAGCTGCAAAACGGCAGGCGAATTTATTGATTCGCTGCCATCCCGGACGTGCGCGGTGTCGCGCAGTGAACTGACTTCGAAAATACTGTCCGGCGGGTATCCTGTGCCTGCCCTCATGAAGCCCGGGCGTAATCGCGCTCAATGGTTCAACTCGTACAGGCAAACTTACCTTGAACGCGACCTTCGTGAGATATCAAACGTGGCAAGTCTTCCCGATTTTGGGCGACTATTGGTTTCTGCGGCAGCCCGCACAGGCAAGCTTCTCAACCTCTCCGAGCTATCGCGTGATCTGGGTATCCCCGTCCAAACAGTGCGTCGTCATATGGGTCTCCTGGAAACAACGTTTCAGGTTTGGACTGTGCAACCGTACTATGCAAATATCAATAAGCGTCTGGTGAAAACGCCGAAACTCTACTTCTGCGACACTGGCCTTGCCGCCAATCTGCTCGCTGCCGACGACTGGGTCACGATAGAGCGGCTGGGCCGCACAGGGGCATTGGTTGAAACGTGGGTTGCCGCAGAATTGAGGAAGCTGTCGTCCCTGGCTGGGAAGCGCACTGAAATACACTTCTGGCGAACTCATGGCGGGCACGAGGTGGACTTCCTCCTCGCTCGCGGAGAACACCTGGCCGGACTCGAAGTAAAGTGGT
>DYKH01000429.1 GCA_020722685.1 Caldithrix sp.
AGTAATCTTTAGGCCACGGGTGCGCTGCCCCAACGAGGCCAAACTGCCGCGATAGGCATAGAGGCCTCTGGTCGCGGCTTGCAGCTCGACCTCGCCCTGCGGCGCCGTGCTGGCGTAGACAACGATCTGTTCCACGCCAAAGGGCGGGCTGACGGTGAGGGCAAACTGGTCTCCTTGTTGGGCATCGGGAATGCGGTAGGTCACCCCGCCCTTGAAGAAATTTTGCGCGCGGTGCTCATTGGGCAGCAGTTGCACAATTTGCCCATCCACATCCACATAAGCAATACGGGCATAGAAATCTTTGTTGCCTTTGAGAAAAATAGTCATCTCCTCAGCATCTTTGTACACCGGATTTTCCGTCCACAACTGCACGGTCAACGGAGCTTTAGGATTTTGCGCAATGGTCTTTTCAATTTTAGACTGACCCGGCGTGACGGGCAGATACTGTATCTCGGCACGAATCCAGTAGCGATAGCGGTTATCACCCTGCACGCCAAGGTCCTTGCTCTCCAGCACCTTGACCAATCCCTCGGCCTCACTTTCCACCAAGTCATAGGTCAACACATAGTTCTCGACCTTGGTCATGCTCTTAATGTAGGTTTGCGCCCGTTCCAGCGCCTCCTTCTTGGCGTTGGCCTTGGCTTGCTCGCGGATTTCGTTAAGGGTTTTGTCGTCCGCCAAGAATGCAAAGCCGTCCGCTTCGACGATGGTCGAATAGCTAACGGGTTCAGGTGCCCCTGGCTTATCAGTGGTGGATTGTTGAGAAAAGGCGGGTAAAACGGAGAAGAATATGGCAGCAATTGCCATACAAGCAAATCGTTTCCTCATGGCTCTCCTCCTATTCTTTGGTGCAAATTATTGAAAATTGGGATAAGCTGCAAGGAAATTTTGCGGTAATTTTGTGAGTTATGCGACCCAAGTCTTCTCGGAGACTACTGGGTTTATGGATTCGAGGCTACGCTTCTTTGGCCTCTTCAAGAACAATGCGAATCAGATATTCGCTAATCCAGACACTATTTTCGATGAGGACATCTAACAATGGCTTCACCTCTTTGATGTATCCCAGCCTTTTCGCCTTAAGCAGAACGCCCATTGTGCCGGTTATGCAAAGTCCCCTGAGTTCAGCGATCCGCCTTGCCAGGCGTTCGTCTATTACTATCACATCCGCCTTCAGTTCCTCGGCTAAAATGATAGTCTCGGACTCGCCTTCGTCAAGCTCCAAGAGCAAAAAGGCCTTTGCTCGCTCATCGGAAATCTTTTCTACTCTGAGCCATTTTGTCTCTTGGATCTCCCGATACCCTGGGCTTCCCTGACCGCCGGATAGCACTTCCTCATACACAGCTTGAGGCACTACCACCGTCTGGTAAAGTTTGGGCAGCAGGTCAAGCTTGTTAATAATCGCCAGCGGTAACAGTTCAGGTCCGTTGTCATTTCGAGCGGAGCGAGAAATCTGTATAGCGAAATATCTGCTAAATGTCCAAGTTCCCGCTGTAAAGATTCCTCCCTTCGGTCGGAATGACATTCATTTTTGACAGGGGCTGAACTGTTACCGCCAGCGAAATCCACGGGGTCGAATTCACCACTGCCAGCCTTGTTTGCTTAGGCGTTTTCGACATCCCTTTTTAGCTCCGCTTTACCGATCTGAAAAACGGACACTTGGTAGTCGCTAAGAGTTTTCATAAAGCTCCACTTGTTCATCTCTGCCAATTTAGCCGCTTTTCCCAAAGAAAGTTTCCCTAGCTCAAATAATTTGACCGAGGCTAATACCTTGATCTCCTGAACAAGACCCTCCTCAGTTTCTTTCAAAGAAACCAAGAGCTCTTGTGGATAGGTTATCTTTGATTCAACTAATTCCATTGTTAGTCGCCTTTTTGATCGTTTTCATTTCTCGTTCCAACACTCAGTGTCGCAATCCTGCTTTGCTCACGAACATGGAACGTCCTTCTATGCTCCCACATAGAGCATGGGCGCGACAAGAGTTGTTCTGTCAAAAGTTAGCAGAGTACTCCTGAATTCCAAGTAAAATTATCAAACCACTGAAGAAACAGATAACAGAACGGTATCGAACCTTCGGACAATTCGCCCCCGCGGCAACCAAAATATCCGAATATGCCTATCGGGCCGAAGGATTTCACTATTGGCCGCTTTTGAGGGAAAATAAAAAAAGCCCCGCGAAAATTCGCAGGGCTCAATTTAATTCCCGGCAACGTCCTACTCTCCCGCCCAGTCTCCCGAGCAGTACCATCGGCGCTAGAGGGCTTAACTTCCGAGTTCGGAATGGGATCGGGTGTGGCCCCTCTGCTATGGTCACCGGAAAATATTTGTCAATTTGAGAAGAAAAGCAAAACGAGCATATCTGAACCATTGCCCAGATGGCAAAGCCGATAACCATCTGCTGCAAACAAAAAAGTTTGGTTAAGTCGCACGGCCTATTAGTACCACTCGGCTGAATGCGTTGCCGCACTTGTACCTGTGGCCTATCAACCTTGTAGTCTACAAGGGGCCTTTAGATCCGACTAAGTCGGATGGGATATCTTATCTTGGGAGAGGCTTCGCGCTTAGATGCTTTCAGCGCTTATCCTTGCCGAACATAGCTACCCAGCGATGCCGCTGGAGCGACAACTGGTGCACTAGGGGTTCGTCCACTCCGGTCCTCTCGTACTAGGAGCAGCTTCCCGCAAATATCCTACGCCCACGACAGATAGGGACCGAACTGTCTCACGACGTTCTAAACCC
>DYKH01000102.1 GCA_020722685.1 Caldithrix sp.
AATCAACAGAGTCTCAAATCCGACTGCAAAATCAGCATCCTGATTGCAAATATTCGTAAATATTTAGCCGTCTGAACGAGACTTTCGTTCTAAAGTTGGCTTTTGATGGGTTTTCAAATATTCTTCAACCATCTTGATCACGGTATTGACCTCATTTTGATTTCTGAGGTGAAGAGTAAAGAAGACAGTCATCATGATCGCCTGCGTTTCCGCGCCTTGATGCGAGTGATTGCCACCCGAATTTTTGCGAGCCACAACCGCTTGGCGGAGTTGACGTTCGCCGTGATTGTTATGCCAATCTACCTGGGGATGATCAAGAAAGGTGAAGAGTTCATGCTGATGCCGGCGCGGACGTTTGACTAAACGCTTGCAATCTTTGTCCTCATAACATCTCACTTCCTTTCGATGGATTTCTCCTTCAAAGGTGAACTATGCGAAATACTACTGCCTTTGTCGGTTCTATAAAGAGACTATATTGAGCGCAATTGAGGTGCAGCAACTTCCAATGATGCCAGGTATTGACAATCAATTTTTGAGGCCCCAAAGAAACAGCCGTAACGACCATAGTACCCGGGAAAAATATCTCAACCCTACTGGCCCCAATTTAGTTTGTCCGCGAAAAGATAAAAAAAAGAGGTCGTTGTCAAGGGCTTTTTCCGCTTTTTGTAATTTTTCTACCGTGATAAGTATCTCTAAAATCTCCTCCACATCAGCTCTCTGATTGCAGAAAACTGGCAGGATGAAGTCTGCTTGTTGGATCTGCATGGATTATGAGTTACTGGAATCCGACCCCACCCCCACTAGTAAAGCTGCTTTGCGTTGTAAGGTAAAGTGCTGTTTGTTCCACGAATGGTAGAACAAATACAATTGGCAAGGCAAACTTCTATTATCAATGGAGGTCTATTCTCAATAAGAGTCGCTGCTCATAAGAAAAGCAGCCGGCAAATGAACACCGCAGCCAAAATCCCGCACGCATCAGCAAACAGACCGACCGGAATGGCGCTGCGAAAGTTTTTGATCTGAACCGCACCGAAATAAACTGCAACCACATAAAAAGTCGTTTCCGAGCAGCCGTAAATGGTGGAGGCCAGTCGGCCGATGAACGAATCCGGGCCGTGTGTTTTCATTAGCTCGGTGATGATGCCCAGCGAGCCGCTGCCGGAGAGCGGTCGCATGAGGGCTGCGGGCAGAACTTCCGCCGGCATGCCAATGAGATTGGTAAACGGCGTCAGGATGGTGACGAACACGTTCATCGCGCCCGAGCCGCGAAACATGGCAATGGCCACGAGAATAGCCACCAAGAAGGGGATGATTCGCACTGCAATTTGAAAGCCTTCTTTAGCTCCTTCCACAAACATCTCATAGACTTTGATTTTCTTCGCAAAGCCATAGACAGGAATGATGAAGAGTAGGAAAGGTATTGCCCATCGTGAAATAAAGGTAACCAGATTCCGAAAGGCGTCGGGAGGCATAACGCTCGAGATCAAAGCAAAGGCTCCCAGGCGGTACGGGACATACGCAGCGATGATCAATCCTGCGAAAATCGAAAAGCCAGGCAATAATTGTCGCAACTTGGTTTTGAGGACATCAAACCCTGCGCCGACGTTCAAAGCGAACTTGGCGGCGATCACTCCGCCGATGGTCGCCATTACTGATGAAAAAATCGTGGTGCCGATGATCTCTGCGGGATTGGCGGACTGCATGCTGGCGCGCACCGCGATGATCGTCATGGGAACCAGGGTAATACTGCCGGTGTTGAGCGCCAAAAACATAATCATCGAATTGGAGGCGGTGTCCTTCTGCGCATTGAGTGACTGCAACTCCTCCATTGCCTTGATGCCCAGAGGGGTGGCGGCGTTGCTCAAGCCCAGCCAATTGGCAGATAGATTAAGAACCATCGCCCCCATGGCCGGATGATCCGGCGGCACTTCCGGAAAAAGTCGTTTGCTGATCGGCTGGATGGCTCTGGCCAAGATTTTCACCAAACCGGCCTCCTCGGCAATCTTCATGATGCCGAGCCAAAGGGTCATGATGCCGATGAGTCCCAGAGCAATGTTGACGGCGGTTCCGGCAGAATCCAAAGCGCTTTTGGTCACGGTCTCGATATTGCCCGTAAAGGCTGCGACGATGATGGCAATAGCTACTAAGGCTAACCAGACATGGTTCATCATGGGGATGCTTTTCTCCTTGATTTTGGCGACGCGGATTGTGAAGGCATGCTACGACCTTGGCCTTTCCCTTCCTTGCAAGCCGGACGGCTTCAACGCGGCCCGACTCAGCTCATTCTCCCGACCAATGGGGAATTCGCTTCAATGCGGTAATTGTTCCCCGGTCTCGATCGCCAAAATAAGAAAATCTGCTATAGAGTCAAGCAAAATATTGCACGGATCAAGTGCAGCGTCATCGAGTACCATCGAAAGTAGGGGGACGGTGAAATAAAATTTCTTGTTTCCTTCATTCTAACTTGCTACATTTCGGGCGATTGTTAAATACCATGAAACGCGAATAACTTAACCGCTAAAAAGGAGGTTAACTATGAGAGCAAAGGTGGACCCCGACCTCTGCACAGGTTGCGAGCTATGTGTGGATACAGCGCCGGACGTTTTTGAGATGCAAAACGGTTTAGCTGTTGCGAAAGTGGATATCGTTCCGGAAGATGCTGAGGATCTCACACGCGAAGCCGCAGAGTCATGTCCTGCTGAAGCGATCAAAATCGAGGAATAGGGATTCATCGAATAGATTTTGGCTAGTCAGATTCGAAAGTAGTCACATATTTCTCAAATGAACCTATGAAGCAAATGGTCGATTCTCGTGAATCGACCATTTATTATTTTGACCGATTCCCGTCAAGCTTTACCAATCAGAAAACGAGGTAAACAATGCTCACGAAAAGTCGATTCCCATCCATCGGCCGATGGCTCGCTCTCGTCTTGTTAGTTGCCGCCGCGGCTTTTGCTCAGATAAGATACAAAGAAGTTGTTGGGCCTGCCGGCAATACCTATGTCGATCCGCAATATGGTGATCCTGACCATGCTCTGAGTCTCGACGATTTGCCGCAACCGGCTGCTGAGCGAGTTCGACTCCTGGTACCAAACCCACAATCGCTCTTCATCCAAAAAAGCGCCATGGGCGTCGGTCTGTACTGGTCCGTAAAAGCGACTAGGGCGGACGAAAGCAAATGGGATCTGGACGTTTGGCCGGATGGACGGGTAACCTATCTGCGGTCCGTTTTCGGCGCCGTCCGGGAAGATGCGGGACGAATATTCGAGGCTGGGAAGATTCGAGAGATTGAGCTCAAAGAGCTGCCGAGGGCGGTAGCCGGGAGCGCTCGTTCCTACGCTGGAGATAAAAAGCTGACGAAAGCCTACTCAGTTGACGGTGTTGCCGGTCATCGCTTCTTCCTACAATACGGTGATGAGACGAACGGCGCCATTTTCAGCGTAACGGATTCCGGGGAGATTCGGGCCGCTGATGACGTGACCTCTATGCTGCAGCCGATTAAGATCGATCAGCCGGAGTCTATGGAAGAGATTGACGCGAGACTGGCAAAGTACGGTGACAAGTATCGTGTTGACAAGGTGCTTGCCAAGATTCGCAACGTACCATTTGAAAGGCAAAAGGGCTTTCGTTTTGTCGCCATGGGAGACGATCAGGGAGACTTTGCGGTTTGGCAAATGATCGTTCAGAGCATCAACAAATGGCAGCCGCTCTTTGCCATTGACGTTGGTGATCTCACGCCCAGAGGCATGTCGTATATGGTCGATGAATACTTGTTAGCTCCGTTGGAAAAATATGCTCGCTATCCTTTTTTGCCGGTGGTGGGAAATCATGACAGGGGCACCAAAGGTCTTCAGTATGAATACGTTTTCGGCGGGGACAGCTCGCGGGTCTATCATTTCGACTATGGCAACTGCCGGTTTGTGGTGTTGGATAATGGCGTGGCGGAAGGCATCATGCCCTGGCCGGAGCAGCTCGATCTGGCGGATAAGTGGTTAGCGGAAAAGCCGGACTATCGCAAATTCGTTTTCCTGCACAAGCCGCCGGTGGAGGTGCAGAAATGGGCCTACCACGCCATGCCGCCGGCCTGGTCCGCGCCGTTCGTGGCCTTGATGAGCAAGCACAAAGTGGATCACGTCTTCTGCGGCCATATCCACGCTTACAGCACCGAAAACTATGATGGGGTCAATTATACCGTCACCGGTGGCGCCGGCGCCGGCTTGCACCGGCAATATGGCGAGCTGGGATCGGTTTATCACTATGTGGTTGTGGATGTGCTTCCCCAAGAAATCAAAATGCAGGTGGTGCGGTTTTATCCGCAGGAGTAATGGGGGGAGATAAGCCTATTGATTGCACGCAGCGTTCTTGCCGCGAGCTCCAATCGATTTTCCCCGCTGAATATTCCGATGGGCATCATGCTGGTGTAAAAGCCGAGCTTCTGGACATGAATGACTGATTGCTCCGATCCTAATTGTGGAAGCTCGGCCGCGCTGATGCATGGAAGATCGAAGCCTACGCCGCTGCTTCTTCAGCGATAGCGGATCTTTTTCGAGGAGTCGAATAATCCGGCTCCTTCAATTTCTTGCCGTAATGTTCGCAATAGAAACGCACGCATTCTGGTGCCAAATCAATTGACTTTTCATCGTAGGCGCCAGTTTCCGGATTGGGCCAGATAAGCGCATAGTCGCCATGGACTAAGCAAAAGCGTTCTTTTTCGCGCAGAGGTGAAAAGACTTCCCCGGCGTCTTCTGACAATATAAGGGTGCGAAAGTCCAGCTCATAAATGGAAACATCTAGGTCTTCTTCGAGCCACAGGCGTAGTATGTAGTCTCGCACATGCTCAGCTTTCAATAATCCTCTCTCTTCGTGATTCAGCCACTGGGCTTCATCATTTGCAAAATCTGACCATTCTTTCCAATTGATAGTGATCATCCTACGATTATGACAGGTTGATGGTTCTTAGCCCTCTTCCACTTGGTCGTACACAAAGAGAAAAAAGCCGGCTGCTGCATCTCAAAGATGAAACCGTCCGCCGTTTTTCGTTGTTTGCAGCTCCCACCCTTTTCTATTCGCTATTCGCTTGGTCCAGATCTTTGAGCAATCGTTCGAGCACAGTCTTTAGCTCGTTCAAGCGTTCTGTGGCAATTGTCCAAACGATCCCGGTGTCTACAGCAAAGTAGGAGTGGATAACGATGTTGCGAAATCCCACCACTCTCGACCAGTCTACCTCGGGGTACTGCTCTCGCAAATTTTGAGGAATCTGCCGTGCCGCTTCACCGATGATCTCCAGGTTCCTCACCACGGCGTCCACCTTCATATCTGTTGCTTGAAACTGCTCAAAGGTGAGGCCGACCGTATAGCGCTCGACCTTTTCAATGGCTTCCAGTATGTCGGTAACAAACAGCCTGACGTCCCTCTTAGACATAGACCAAGTCCTCTTGAATAGACTGCCAGAGCAGTGGTTTGCGAATGACGGCGTCTTTGGTGGTCAGATCTACCTTCACTCCCAGTAGATTTTCCAGGAAACGATACAAATCCACAATCTCCCATCCTACGCGACGATCAAGTTCCACCAGAATGTCCACATCATTAGCTGGGGTGGCTTCTTGACGCGCGCATGAGCCGAAAATGCCGACTCGCCGAACATGATACCGTTCTTGCAATGTATCCTGATGTTCTTTGAGAATGGCTCTTATTTCTTCCAGTGTTTTCATCGTCTCACGACCTAATGGTTGTTCGGCTTGATGACCTCTATAACATCCTTAGGCCTTATGATTATGCGATCCTTGCCGATTGTGCCGGTGATTTATTCTTGTTGTGCGCCATGACGGCACCATCAATCCAACTCCGCCGGCTTCATCTTAGGCACCAAGAGATGGATGACCAACAGTGCGCACAAGTAAGCTAAGCCGGCGACGATGAACATGGGCAAATAGAATCTGGGGTCCCTTTGCAGCACGCGACCGGCAAACTCCGCCACCATGATGCCGCCGACGCCACCGGCAAATCCGGCGATGCCGGTGACCGAGCCAACCGCTTTGCGCGGGAACATATCCGAGGTCAAGGTGAAAATGTTAGCTGACCAGGCCTGATGGCAAGCGGTGGCTAAGCCGATCAGCAAGACCGCGGTCCAGGCGCTCTTCGTTTGGCTGGCGTAAATGACAAAGGGCACCAGACAGGCAAAGGTGGCCATGGCGGTTTTACGGGCGCGGTTAACCGTCCAGCCGTGCTTGATCAGCGCCGAGGAGTAATAGCCGCCGAGCATGGAGCCGATGTCCGAAATGATATACACCGTAGTTAGGAACGGGATGAGCGCCGTGCCGCGGATGCCGTGATTCTCAAAGAGGAATTTCGGCAGCCAGAAAAGATAGAACCACCAGATAGGATCGGTCATCATCTTTCCCAAAGCAACGGCCCAGGTCTGTCGATATTTGAGCAATTTCATCCAGGCAATTTTTTCCGAAGGCGGCGGCTCCACGCCGTCGCGAATGAGCTCACGTTCCTTTCGCGTCAGCCACGGATGGGTTTCCGGATGGCTATAGAGGGCGAGCCACAAAAACAGCCAGAAAAATCCGATGACGCCGGTAAGAATAAAGGCCCATTGCCAGCCCCATTTCTCGGCGATGAGCGGCACGGCGATAGGAGCAAGGATGGCGCCCACATTTGTCCCGCCATTGAAAATGCCCGTTGCAAACGCTCGCTCACTTTTGGGAAACCATTCTGCAATCGTTTTGATGGCCGTGGGAAAATTGGGAGCTTCGCCTACGCCCAAGAAAAAGCGCGCTACCCCAAAACCGAATGCGCTGCGCGCCAATGCGTGGCCCATCGCGGAGACGGACCACCAGGCCACCGCAATGGCAAAACCCAGCTTGGTGCCGATCTTGTCAATGATGCGACCGGAAACCAGCATCATGATCGAATAGGCCAACTGAAAAGCGATCACGATGCGGCCATAATCCAGCTCGCTCCAGCCAATCGACCTCTGTAGATCGGGCGCTAAGATCCCCAAAACTTGCCGGTCAATGTAGTTGAGGGTGGTGGCGAGAAAAAGTAACCCGCAAATGTACCAGCGCATGTGTTGGAGGCGAAAGCGTTTTTCTTCCTGTAGGGGAGGATAGTCTTCTACATTCAATTTGATACCCGTGTTTTCTTGCTGCATGTACCTCGTCCTTTCATGTCGGTGTGTGGGTTCAAATTATCCTTCTGCGATGTCATCGGACACTTGGATGCGGGGATTCCAAGTCTTCGGCATGGCCCGTTCCGATCCGATTATTGCAAGGGAAAGAGGAACTGGATGCAAAGCAGACAATGGGCCCGATGAGAATGGTTTTGCATTGAATAGGCGAGCTTTTATCGGAGCTTTGCGAACGACTTGCGAATATAGCTCGTGAAAGTTTTTTAATCAAGCTTTTTGACAATGGAAAGCAAAAAATTCCCCAAAATATCGGCTCTTGGTACCGAAACCTGCGGTAATTTTCTTTGCCATTTTTTGACGGAATTGCTATATTGGCCACGCGATTAGGTAGGACTCGCTGGCTTTCCACTTATTACTGGTCGAACCATTGACCGGAATGCAAATTCCTTGTTGAACCGAAAACCCCGAGTCTTGCCTCCAAGCTGAACTGAGCGCTTTGACCACTTGCTTACCTGTCAACAACGGATCAACAACAGAGAAATCATCATGAAATATGCACAGGTTAAGAAACTCATCACGACGAATATTTCCAAGTTTGGTTTGGGGGAGATTGAGCTGTATGAAAGGTCTTTCCAGAAAAAGGAAGGTGTAGCTTACGTCTTGGCCAAGTCCCGGCGAAACCGCTGGCTAATTTGTATCGGTGATGCCATCCCTTCAAGCCTGCGCGGCGAACCTATGTTGTTGACTTTTGACGGCAAACCAATTCATGCCAAAGTCTGTCCTCTTTCTCACGAAAATGCAGTCGCCTTGCGCAATCTCTTCCCTTGGGCTGGTCCGCAGGTCGTGGGATCAAAGACCTCCTTTGGCGCCGGCGATCGATTGGGCGTGGCAACTCCCGGACACATCCGCACCTTCAAAGATTATGCAATATTCCCCGTACTGGCTCAGCAATCCATCCGCGAGATGACACGCACCCAACGCAGCGCAGAACAAGTCATGGACGACGCTACCTGGGCGGTCTTTCAGGAAGGCTACACCGGCGGTTTTGGCTCAGATGCCGATCACCTCAAGACTCTGGACGACATTCGCTCGACGGTTGCGGCGGGATTTGTCGGTTTCACGGTGGACCCATCCGATCATATCGTCAACCGTGCGGACACGATGTCGCTCGGCGAATTGGAGCAAGCTTATACGCAACTCTTCTCGACTGCGGCAGAGGCGGCGGGCTTTCTAAAGGAGTATGCCGACAAAGAATTCCTGGTGAAAGGGGAAAAGCGCGGCATCGTTATCAAAATGAGCAAAGAGGAGTTGCTGCGGCTGGCCATAAAGTACCTCCCGGCTATCCGGCACACAATCACAAGCTATCGGGAACTGCAGAAACTGTTCGGCGACAGGCCTTTTGATTTTGAGATGTCGGTAGATGAAACCGAAACGCCTACCACTGCTTCTGCGCATTTCTTGGTCGCCAGCGAATTGGCCAAAGCCGGCGTGCAACTTACGTCCTTGGCTCCACGTTTCATTGGCGAGTTTCAGAAAGCCATTGACTATATCGGCGATCTCAATGAATTTCGCCGGCAGTTGCGCGAACATGTGACCATTGCCGAGCACTTTGGCGGCTATAAAATCAGCGTTCATTCCGGCAGCGACAAGTTCTCCATTTTCCCCATCGTCGGCGAAGAGACCGGCGGCGTCTTTCACGAAAAGACCGCCGGCACCAGCTATTTGGAAGCTCTCCGCATTGTTAGCAGACGCGATGCGAAATTGTTCCGCGAGATCGTAGCCTTTGCACGGCCCAAGTTCGAGAGCGAGCGCTTTTCCTACCACGTCACCACGGATATGAGCAAAGTCCCGGACGCCGAAAAGCTGTCGGACGAGGATTTGGAGCGCATGCTGGATGAAAACGATTCCCGTCAGGTGCTGCACATCACCTTCGGCTCGGTTTTGACGACGAAGAACGACGCCGGACAATACCTTTTTCGGAACCGCATTTATGATTTGCTCTACCGGCATGAGGAAGAGTACTATCAAGCTCTACAGTCCCTGTTCGAAAAACATCTCAACGCTTTTAAAGTACCCCATAAATGAGTGAGGATGAGAATTGAGCTATCTTGAAGACATGTTTGGCTTGTCCGGCAAAGTGGCTGCCGTCATTGGCGGCGCCGGAGTGTTGGCCGGCGCAATGGCAGATGGTTTGGCCAAAGCCGGGGCTTCGATTGCCATTCTGGATCGCAACGGCGAAAAGGCCGACGAGAAAGCGAACGCATTACGGCAACTCGGCGCCAAGGCGATCGCCATCGACTTTGATGCCACCGACAAGCAACAAGTGCAAAGCGCCGAAGAAAGAATCAGCCGGGAATTGGGCGATACGGACATTTTGATTAATGCTCCAGGAATCAACTCCAGCACGCCATTTTTCGAGATAATGGAAGAAGAGTGGGATAAAATCTTGCAGGTGAATCTGAAAAGCATGTTCCTCGCCTGTCAAGTCTTTGGCAAGAAAATGGTGGATCGCGGCAAAGGCGGAAGTATTATCAATATCTCTTCCGCTTCTTCCGGCCCACCGCTGTCCAAAGTGTTTACTTACAGCGTGTCAAAAGCAGGCGTCAATAATTTGACCCAGTTCTTGGCGCGCGAATGGGCGACTAAGGGCGTAAGGGTCAATGCCATTGCGCCGGGGTTTTTCCCGGCCGAGCAAAATCGCAAAATTCTTACACCGGAGCGCACGGCCGATATTATGCGCCATACTCCGGCGAACCGCTTCGGCGATGCGGAAGAATTAATCGGCGCGGTGATCTGGCTGGCCTCGGAAAAAGCTTCCTCTTTTGTGACAGGGGCGATCATTCGCGTGGATGGCGGCTTTACCGCAATGACGATTTGATTGGCTGGAGGCTGTTAGGCAGAAACCAGTGAAGGTGCCAAAGACCAATAGTCAATGTTCAACGGTCAATAGTCAATGAATAGCCTACAGCCCAACAGTCTACGGCCTAATAGTCTAACAATCTACAGCCTAACAGTCTATTACCTTACTCGATGAAGGAGCACACAACATGAGCACGTACGACATCGGCCTCATTGGCCTTGCCGTGATGGGGGAAAATTTGGTTTTGAATATGGAAAACCACGGCTTCTCCGTGGCCGTCTTTAATCGCACGGTCAGCAAAGTGGATGACTTTGTCAATGGCCGGGCCAAGGGAAAGAACATCAAAGGCTGCCACAGCATAGAGGAATTGGTCGCCAGCCTGAAGAAGCCGCGCAAGGTCATGCTGATGGTGAAAGCCGGCAAGGCGGTGGACGATTTCATCGAGCTGCTCTTGCCGCATTTGGATCAAGGCGATATTATCATTGACGGCGGCAACAGTCATTTTCCGGACAGTATTCGCCGAACAAAATATTTGGAAAGCAAAGGATTCCTTTTTATCGGCACCGGTGTTTCCGGAGGTGAGGAAGGCGCGCTCAAAGGTCCGTCCATCATGCCCGGCGGTTCGCCGGCGGCCTGGCCGCATGTAAAGCCCATTTTCCAGTCCATCGCTGCCAAGGTTGCCGATGGCTCTCCCTGTTGCGAATGGGTCGGCGGCGACGGCGCCGGCCATTTTGTCAAAATGGTACATAACGGCATTGAATACGGTGATATGCAGATGATCTCCGAAGCGTACTTTTTGATGGAAAAGGCTTTGGGCATGACCACTGCAGAAATGCACGATGCCTTTGCCGAGTGGAATAAGGGTGAGCTGGACAGCTACCTCATCGAGATCACCCGGGACATCATGGCCAAGCGGGATAAAGAGACCGGCAAGCCCATGATCCATGTAATTCTGGACACTGCCGGCCAAAAAGGGACCGGCAAATGGACCAGCATTACGGCGCTAGATTTGGGCATTCCGGCGCCGACCGTTGCCGAGGCCGTTTTTGCCCGCGCCATGAGCGCCATCAAGGATGAACGAGTAGCGGCATCCAAGGAGTTGCGCGGGCCAAAGGCCAAGTTCGAGGGCAACAAAAAAGCCTTTGTGGAAATGATTCGCAAAGCGCTGTACGTTTCCAAAATTTGTTCCTATGCACAGGGCTTTCAATTAATGCGTGCGGCGGCCGCGGAGTATAAATGGGATCTCAAGTTCGGGGAGATTGCGTTAATGTGGCGCGGCGGCTGCATCATCCGTGCGCAATTCCTCGGCAAGATCAAGGAAGCCTTTGACCGCAATCCGGCTCTATCCAACTTGCTCCTTGATCCCTATTTTAAGGAGGCGGTGGAAGCCAATCAGGATGCCTGGCGCAAAGTCGTCGTCAAAGCAGTGGAGTTGGGATTACCGATTCCGGCCTTTAGCAGCGCCTTGGCTTACTACGACGGCTATCGCAGCGCCCAGCTTCCGGCCAACTTACTGCAAGCCCAGCGCGACTATTTCGGTGCCCATACCTACGAACGGGTGGACAGGCCGCGCGGACAGTTCTTTCACACCGAATGGCTGAAGGAATAGCCTTGTTATTCATCGCGGTGGCGCGGGTAGAGGCAAGATTCTTGGCGGTTCCGTTCAGGAGCCAAAGTGGATTTGCAGCTTATGGAGAGATTCTCGCTAAGAGGCAAGATTGCGCTGGTCACCGGGGCGAGTCGCGGCTTGGGCCGGGCAATTGCGTTGGGTTTTGCTGAGGCCGGCGCAGACCTCATTGTTGTTGCTCGCAACAAACAGGCGCTCGCACCGGTTGCAGCGGCGGTGCGACAGCGCGGCAGGAGAGCTTGGGTTTGGGAATTCGATCTGACGAAAATCGAAGAAATCCCTGAGTTTTTTTCAACCGTGAGAGCCTCTGCCGGAAAAGTCGATATTTTGGCCAACGTCGCCGGCACCATTTTCCGGCAAAGCTCTTTGGATTATCCTCTGGACGAGTGGCAGCGCACCCTCGATCTGAACCTGACCGCGCCGTTTGTGCTCTCCCAATGGTTCGCACGTCAGTGCATCGCTGATGGTCGGCCAGGCAAAATCATCAACATCGCCTCGCTCACCAGCGAGCGCGGGAGAGCTTCTATTCCGGCTTATGCGGCCAGCAAAGGCGGTATCAAACAATTGACCATGACTTTGGCGGTGGAATGGGCGCAGCACAAGATCAATGTCAACGCCATCGGTCCGGGCTATATTGCCACCGAGCTAACCCGGCCGCTGGTGGAGGATCCGGACTTTGATCGCTGGGTACATCAACAGACGCCGCTGGATCGGTGGGGCGTTCCGGATGATTTGGTCGGTGCAGCGGTCTTCTTGGCCTCGCCGGCTTCGGATTTCATCACCGGACAGGTGATCTATGTGGATGGCGGTTGGCTGGCGAAGATGTAGGCCGTTGGGTGCCTTTAAGGCAGTTCATTGAGCCAAGGCAAACGAACGTTATCGGACTGTCATCCTTTTTTGGTGCGAAAGCCGGGCAAGTCTTGAACGGCACATCTTTCGACAACTTTGGAGGATTCGATGGGTTTCATGACAAAAGAAGAATATAAAATCTTCAAAGCCAAAGGCGAGCTGATGGGCAAGCTGGAGCAAGAGAGACGAGCACAACAGGTTGCTGATCCTGACTATCCGGCGAATTTTTTGCCTTTTCTGGATGCGATTCATCGATTTCGCGTTCAGCGTAATGATGAGCGTGATCCCTTGGAAGAAAAGCTACAGGGGAAAATACAACTGAGGCAATTTCTGCTTAGATTCCCTGAGGGCACATTTGCAGGAATTTGAAGACACATTGGTAGCGATCGAGTCATTTTGCAAAAGGCACTCCATTGCATACTCCGTAATCGGTGGATTGGCTGCCATTGTACACGGTTGCCCGCGAACTACGGAAGATGTCGATGTCACTCTCCTTGTAAAGTTCGAATCTTTGTTGAGCACCGGCCAAGAACTGCTAAAGGAGTTCGTTCCTCTAAAAGAGAATCCGCTTGAGTTTTTTGAGCGCTATTTTGTCTTGCCGAGCATACATGAGCCGACCAAAGTCAAAGTGGACTTTTCCGCCGGTCTGAGCGAATTCGAAAGGATGGTCATAAGTCACAGCAAGAAAATCACGGTAGGCAAAGTAGTAGTCCCAGTTTGCACTGTTGAAGATCTGATAATCTATAAGCTCATTGCATCTCGGCACATCGATTTCGATGATGTCATCAATCTTTATAGACGCCATGCGAATAAGATCGACCGAAAATACATTCAAGAGATAGCCAAGCAATTCGCTTTGCTTGAAAGAAGTGATGTCGGAGAAAAGGTCGATGCACTTTTTAAGGGCAAGTTGGATCAAACGTAATAGTGAATAGAAATGTTAACAGGTAAGGGCTCCACAACTCAGCTTCTAAGCGCGCAAGAAATAGCCGACCTCTGTGCAGAGGCCTTCGCAAAAAGGCAGTGGGTCGGAAAAAAGGTTCTCGCCATCATTCCCGACCATTCCCGCAGCGCGCCGATGGACGTGATGTTCCGCGTCGTCTATCGCTTGCTCGCCGATCAGGTGCGCAATCTGGATTTTCTCATCGCTCTGGGCACGCACCCGCCCATGAGTGACGAGATGATCGATCAGCGCGTAGGCATCACCCAAGAGGAGCGCAGGAGCCAATACCCCAAGGCGCGGTTCTTTAACCATCATTGGAAAGACCCCCGGCAGCTCCGAAGCATCGGGACGATTTCTGCGAATGAAATTGGAGAAATCTCCGGCGGACTAATGCGGCAGTCAGTGGACGTGACGCTCAACAAGATGGTTTTCGATTATGATTTGCTAATGATCATCGGTCCGACTTTTCCGCACGAAGTGGTCGGCTTTTCCGGCGGCAACAAGTATTTGTTTCCCGGAATAGCGGGTCAAGAGATCATCGACCTTTTCCATTGGCTGGGAGCGCTCATCACCAATCCGGTTATTATTGGCACCAAGCACACGCCGGTGCGCAAGGTGGTGGACAAGGCGGCAAGTCTTCTCCCCATGGAGCGCTATTGCCTAAGCCTCGTGGTGCAAAACGAAGGTTTGGCGGGGTTGTACATCGGCTCACCCGAGGAAGCTTGGTCGGCGGCAGCGGACTTGTCCGACAAGCTGCATATCACCTACAAGGAACATCCGTTTAAAAGTGTGCTTTCCTGCGCCCCCAAGATGTATGACGATCTGTGGACCGGCGGCAAGTGCATGTACAAGTTGGAGCCGGTGGTCAGCGATGGCGGCGAGCTGATCATTTATGCGCCGCACATCACCGAGGTGTCCGTTACGCATGGCGCCATTCTGGAAAAGATCGGTTATCATGTGCGGGATTATTTTGTCAAGCAAATGGATAAATTCGCCGACATTCCCGGCGGCGTGATGGCGCACTCAACCCATGTCAAAGGGATCGGCACTTTCGAGAACGGCGTCGAACAGCCGCGCGTCAACGTGGTACTCGCTACTGGAATTCCCGAGTCCATGTGTAGAAAGATAAACCTCGGGTATCGGGATCCGAAAACGATTGACCTACGGGAATGGGAGAATCGTGAGGCCGAAGGGATGCTCTATGTACAAAAGGCGGGGGAGATGTTGTATCGACTGATGGATGATCCGTTTCGTCCCCAGCAGGGATAGATTTTTCAGGGGCGTTGGAGAACTGGAGTATTGGAGCAATGGTCCGTCGAGTGAGTAGTTGGTCATCATCTACTTTTATGGGATCCCGTCACACCATTACTCCAGCACTCCGCCCCAATCAATGTTTTATCACTTTTGTGTTCCTTCTCCGCATAATGTCGTATCTTGTACTAAATCACCCCATGTTTGCTCAGACAAGCAGTTCGCAAATCGAACTCCCCAAGTCCATTGATGTTTGGAGTCGTCCCGATACCGCACATGTCGTCGTGAAGAAGAACATTTTCGAATACATGGATGGCGCCGGCGAGCTATATCTGGGATACCGCTTCGATCATCTTGAGGTCTACGAATACACCGCTCCGGATCAGTACAGCATTCTTGTGGAGCTTTACTGGATGAAATGCTCCGACGATGCCTTTGGATTGTTGTCACTGGATTGGGGCGGTGAGAGCGTGGCCTTGAGCGATGAGCCAAAGACGCACCCATCGCCTCTCACCGTGCCCGATTCACGAGCGCTTTATGGCGCTGGGCTGCTTCGTCTCTGCTCGGGTGATCTCTACGCCCGCGTCATGGCCTATCAGGAGACGTTGGCCTCCAAAAATGCAGTGCTCCAGTTGGGCAAGGCGATCATGGCCGGTCGTAGAACTGCCGCAGCGCCCCATCTCATGACTGCCGTGCCGTCAAGCGCTACCAACGGCTGGCATCTCTCACCGGAACGGGTGAGCTATTTCCGCAACCATTTGGTGTTGAACTCACTCTATTACCTCAGCTCGGAGAATTCGCTCGACCTCGACCTTAGCACAGAAGCGGTCTTTGCCGGCTATGCTGATCCAACGGATCGTTCACGATCGATCAAGCTCCTCGTTTGCCGCTACCCTGAGAGTAACAAAGCGGAAAAAGCCCTGAGCCATTTCCGAACCGTCTATTTGCCGGAGAGCAGGGTCAAAGCAACCCGGAGCAACTGCTTTCGAATCGAAGACGGCTGGACGGGATTTGCCCGACAGGAGAATTCTTTGATCTTGGTCTTTGAAGCATCCGATGAAACGGTCGTTCAATCAATCTTAGAAAAAGTGAAGGTTAACTTGTCCAAATTGGAGGGACAACCATGAAACCGGTCTCCATTACTCGCCGGGATTTTGTGCGGGGCACTGCCTGTGCCGCTTTGAGCGCCTCGGTGATGCCGTTGCCGTTTGTCCGGGCAGCCGAACAATCTACCCGCAGGAGCAAAATCCATTTGGTGCGCGAACAAGCAGCGCTCGGCAATGATCTGAAAGTCGACGTTGCGCTCCTAAAGAAAATGCTGACGGAAGCCTTGACCGGCTTGACGGAGACCAAGAACCTCAGGGACGCCTATCATTCTCTGTTCAAAAAAACTGATGTCATCGGATTGGTTCCGACCCAGCATCTTAATCCCACCCACAGCGAGGTCGTCGATTTGGTAAAATCTACTCTGGTAGAAGCCGGCTTTTCTGCGGACAAAATCGTGATGGCTCAAGGCGGCCCGGACAAACCCAAATCCTGTTCGGCCTTGATCGCCTTGCCCGGTTTGAAAGCGCATTGGCTCACCGGCATCGGCACCGTGCTGAAGAATTACATTCTTTATTCCGGTCAACCCAGCAGCTATCATGATGAGAACAACGCCAAGTTGGGCGAGATTTGGAGCTTGCCCTTCGTCAAAGGGAAGACCAAACTGATCTTGGTGGATGCGCTTCGTCCCTTGTGTGATAAAGGTCCACAGCCGGATCCGCGTTATCTGTGGAATTACGGCGGACTCATCGCCGGAGCCGATCCGGTTGCCGTGGAAACAGTCTGTTTGCGCATCATTACCGAGAAGCGGCGAGCGATGAAGGGTGAGCCCTGGCCATTGTCGCCGCCGCCGCTCTGTGTGGAAGCCGCCGACAAGGTTTACGGCCTGGGAACCAGCAAAATGGAGGAGATCAAGATCAGCCAATCCGGGTGGATGCAGGACTCGCTGCTCTGAAAGGTGGTCTTGTCGTTTGTGTTGGGTTGGCTGATGAATTAGCAACAAGCTTTCATTGTGGATCAATGAAGTCTTGGAGCAAGGATGTAGGCGGGTATGACATTGTCGGTTTGTAACAGTTCAGCCCCTGTCAAAAATGAATGTCATTCCGACCGAAGGGAGGAATCTTTTACAGCGGGAACTTGGACATTTAGCAGATATTTCGCTATACAGATTTCTCGCTCCGCTCGAAATGACAACGGACCTGAACTGTTACATCGGTTTAGACAACTTGTCATTTCGAGTCCGCCTTGGCGGGCGAGAAATCTTTTGGAAATCAGAGACAAGAAAGATTCTTCACTGCGTTCGGAATGATATCTTTTGTTATTAGGGGCTGAGATGTTGAGCTGCGAAATTCTTTACAAACAGAGCAAATTTCGACCAACCGATGAAAGTCGCCAACGGATAGAAACGACGCAACTGATAAAAAATTTGCCAAACCATAGCAAATGAGAAAGAAATGTCTGACTCCCAAGCTGAATTGAAGAATCTTCAACCCAAGCATGACTTTCTAATTGCCATCGACTCGGATGGCTGCGCCTTTGACACCATGGAGATCAAGCACAAAGAATGCTTCATTCCCAACATCATCAAGTTTTGGAATCTGCAGCCGGTGTCCAAGTATGCCCGCGCAGTTTCCGAGTTTGTCAACCTCTACTCGAGGTGGCGAGGGATTAATCGCTTTCCAGCGCTCACCATGACCTTTGATCTGCTGCGTGAATGGCCGGACGCCCTGAAGCGTCATGCGGATATTCCGCAAGCTCAGCCGCTGCGGGATTGGATCGCCCGGGAAACCAAGTTAGGCAACCCGGCGCTCAAGGCAGAAGTTGAGAGGACCGGCGATCCAATTTTGCGGCAGGCATTGGCGTGGAGCGAGGCCGTCAACGCTGCGGTCGCCGACATCGTCCATGACGTGCCGCCGTTTCCTTTCGTGCGGGAAAGCTTGCAGAAAATCTCCGCCTGGGCGGACATCGTCGTCTGCTCGGCCACTCCGGGTGAGGCTCTGAAACGTGAATGGGAGGAGCATGACATTGCGCAATACGCCCGCGTCATCGCCGGGCAAGAGATGGGGAGCAAGAGGGAGCACATTCATTTGGTCTCCAACGGCAAATACCCAAGGGATCACGTCCTGATGATCGGCGATGCACTTGGGGATCATAGGGCGGCGAAAGGGAATGGCGCCTTGTTTTTCCCGGTCAATCCCGGTCACGAAGATGAGTCTTGGGAATTCTTTTTCACCGAGGCAGCGGACAAATTCAAAAATGGTCACTATACCCCGGAATACGAGGCCAAATTGTTTGCGGATTTTGCGAGGCTGTTGCCGGAAGTCCCGCCGTGGAAGAAATAAGCAATGAGAATGTACGTATTGAGGGTTGGTATTGAAATGCAACAAATGTTTGACGAAGTGAAGGAATGTTTTTTTGTCGGAAACAATGCCAACTCAAACACGGTCCCAGATCGTGTTTGGATCCCGTTTTCTTATTGGAATTCTTGCTACCGGACACTTTTAAACCGACCACGGATCGTCACGGAATGACACGGAT
>DYKH01000103.1 GCA_020722685.1 Caldithrix sp.
TTCAAGCAGTAATTCGGACTTATCATTTAACCAGAAAAGTAAATCACACCCTTAAACACACAATGACGTTTATCCTTTAAAGAAATTAAACTCGGCTTTTAAGAGAAACAAAAAATCACTCACACAGATAATCACCTGTTTAAGAACACATAATCCTGATTTCCCTTTTATTTTACTTTTACCCTATTAACCGAATAAAATTCACCCTTAAATAAAAACACTCATAAAAACATCCGGAAAACGGTTAACTCTTTTTTTCCCTTTTTCTGTTTCTTCTTTTTTCTTCTTTTTCTTTTTATCCTTTTTTTCTGAGAAAAAGAGAAAGAGGATTCAGGGTGAGAGTCAGGGTTCCGTAGGGGGGATATATAAGGGGGATTGTTAAGGGGGGAAGAGAAGGGGGGAAGGTAAGGGAGAGAGAGAGGGATAAAGGAGAAAGAGGAAAAACACTCTTAACTTCAGCTTGACAGAGGCGTGTGTAAAAAATTTACTTACCGTGTAAAATGAGTTTTTGCCCCTTTTAGAATGGTTCTTTTGTTCGCTCTGACCATGGCATGAACTTGAACCGCGCTCTGTCATAGTAACTCTCTAACACACGCGATTCACCGTCCCTGTTCTTCGCTATCATCAGTAAAACCGGCTTGTCCTTCATCCCTTCTTCGTTCTCGTTGTGTATGAAAAGTACTATGTCACTGTCGTTCTCTATCGCCCCACTCTCACGTAAACTCGATAGCTTCGGCCGCCCACCCGTCTTCTCTATGTCCCTGTTCAATTGCGACGCAGCTACTACCACAATACCATGATCGCCTACTATGTGCCTCAATACCCCACTCACATGCGCTACCTCTTGCTCCCGCGTCTCACACCTCTTCCCAGGTAACACTAGCTGCAAATAGTCTATCAACACTAACTTTATCCCGTTCCTCCGTACCATCCTCTCTATGTGCCCCCTTATCTCCATCACACTCATCCCACCACCCTCAAGAAAGTATATCTCTAGCCCCTTTAACTCTTCTTGCGCCTTCTGGTACGCTTCCAATTCCTCCTTTAACATGTTCCGCCGTAACGTGTTAAGCTTTACCCCGCTCATGTACGATAAAAACCTCTGCCCATACTGCCGCGCCGACATCTCTAAACTTATCACTAGCACCCCAGTCCCACGCCGACTGCTCTCAACCGCTAGTTGCCCCAAAAATGTGCTCTTCCCACCACCAGTACGCGCCGCTACCGTCATAAGCTTTCGCCCTTCTAAATGCAGTACCCCATCCAATACATCCCAGCCTAACCCTATCTTTAATTCGTCTATCTTCGCCCACCCCGCTATCCCTTCAACAGCTTCTTCCGCCACCTCCCGAGCCGTCTTTATTAGTGACCCTTTCCGTTCCCCTTCAACTATCCCAAGTAACCGCGCAGCACTCTCACTCGCAACTGCAACCGGATCTTTGCTCCCTATCTCAGCCCTCATCCGCTCCGCTTCAGCCCATACCTGACGCTTCCGCCACCCCCGCATCACCGCCTCAGCATAATACCCAGCAGCCTCAGCCGAAGGTTGCTCCGCCGCCTTCGATATAAAATCAAGTAGCCCCCCAGACTCCGATTCGTACCCCTTAGACTTTAACTTTAACCATAATGTCCCCTCCGTTACCGGCGCCCCCTCAGCCATTAACTCCATTATCCCGTTCCAACATACCTTCGCACTGTCTAAGTAAAAATATTCTTCCCCAGTCACCCCAGCCCCGTTGACCAGCTCCAACGCCCGCTCAGGCCCCGCCATCAACGCCCCTATTAACCCCCTCTCCGCATCCACATACGCCCCATCAGGTAATACCGACGCTAATACTTTGTCCTGTTTGCTCATAGTTCCTTTGCCCTTTCCCTTAAACTCCTACTCTAACCCAACTTCCTTGATTAAATCGTCAATTGAATTGATCACTAAATACCTCTGCCCTAACCTCTCTAGCTTCCGCTTCACTTCCTCCTGCTCAGGCCCCAGGCGCCCCCCAATGCGCTTCACCTCCACCCATAACACTACCCCACCCCTACACGCTATCACAAAATCCGGTGCACCACGCCCAATCGTCGTCGGCCGATCAAACCTGCTCCTAATGTAATACCACCCCGCACGCCTACATAACTCAGCTACTTGCCTCTGTATCTCACTCTCCTTTATGCCCGCCCTAGACCGCTTAAAACCCCTCATTTGATCTCCCTCCTGTCATACCACGGCTCGTCCTTCAGTTGCAGACCCAGTAACTCCTCCATCCAATACGAAATCGTGTTCTTTCGCTTCGCTCCTTCCTTGAGCTTTAGCCGCATCCGCTCCCGCGCCTTTACCAAACATACCGCACACCGATACGTCCCCAGCCCACCCTTGTCACGCCCACATATCGCACATCGCCCAGCCGCCTTTAACCGCGCTTGATATAACCGCACTCGCGCCGCATGCCGCGCCCGCTCCAGCTGTTTGTCTTTCTCAGTCGCCATTCCAAATGTCCTTTACCTCATACCCACTATTGGCTAATGTCAATAAAAAAATTAAAAAATTTCACTTGACAATCCATACGCCCTCGCTCTATTTCTACTGCAGCTATGGCCGTTAAGCCAAAAAAACCAGCACTAACCAAAAAAGTTGCCCCCGTTCAACGCTCGGCTTCTAGATCACTAAAGCCACAGAAACATAAAGAGCTCACCCTCTACCACGTCCATTGGAATACTCATGACCCCGCTATTGTCGAAGCCTATATCTACCACCACGGCGGGTATGTCACCGTTAATGGAGTAAAAATCGGTAAAGGCCCAGTTTACCATTTTAATCAGCTAATTAAGTTACTCATGCCATGGTTCCAGTTCAATAAATGGAACCAAATTATCGTCGATGCTTGGCCGCTCTATGATACAATCGCTGTCCTCGGCCCCGCTTCAAGCGGCAAAACTTACGCCGCCGCCGCTTGCGCTTATGCCGAGTTCTTCGCCCACCCACAAGGCACTAGCATCCTCTGCTCTTCTATCACCCTACAGGGCCTCCGCCTCCGCGTCTGGGGCGCTCTGGTAGATATCATATCCCGCGTCCAACAAATTAGACCCGATGCACCAGGTTATATCGTCGATTCTGACCTCCGCATCTTCCCTTCCCAGCCGTCTGCCTCAGAACTTAAAAACCCTAAAGACGCTATCATCGGCCTCGCATGCAAAATCGGCGATGAATGGGTCGGTATCTCGTCCTTCGTCGGCCTCCATAACGAACGCGTTTTCGGCATCTTCGATGAAGCTAGCCTCATGCCACGCTCCTTCTGGGACGCCACCGCTAACTTGCGTAAATCCCCTAAAACAAAATTCGTCGCCATCGGTAACCCAAAAGACCCCAATGACGCCCTCGGCGTTATCGCTGAACCACACCGCGATATCGGCGGTTGGGAAGCTGCCCCTACCCCCAACCAAACTTGTACCTGGAAAGCCATCGGCACAAACGCTATCACTATCCAGCTCTACGGCCTCGATGGCCCTAACTTCGGCCCCGAAGGCGTCAAGTTCCCTTACCTCATCACCCCTTCCCAAGTCCAAGAAGATAAACTCCGCTACGGAGAAGATTCATGGCAATTCCAAATGATGGACTTGGGCGTTATGCCTAAAGGCGTCGGCTCACGCCGCGTCATCACCCGCCAACTCTGCGAACGCGGTAACGCTTTCGCTGAACCTGTCTGGCACCCAGATTCTCAATTCCAACATTTTATCGGCCTTGACCCGTCTTTCTCACCCGAAGACGGCGATCGCACCGCACTGGTCAAAATCACAACCGGTATCGACGTCCATCATAACCCAATAGTCGCTGTCTCTGATGGACCTATCATCATCCAGGTCAGCGCCTCTAAAACTGATGCCAACGGTAAACCTCTCACCACCGAAGATCAAATCGCAATGTTCGTTAAAGATTACGCCGCACAACACGCTATACCACCATCTCATATGGGTTTCGATTCAACCGGCCACGGAGCATTAGCCGTCGCCCTGGCTAAACATTGGTCGCCGTTGATTCATGCCGTCGAGTTCGGCGGTAAAGCCCCAGACCGCAAGGCTACAACCGGCCAGGATAAAACTGAACGCGACCTGTACGGTAAAATGGTCTCCGCATTGTGGTTCGCTGCACGTAACGCCATCGCAGCTGGACAGGTCCGTAACCTCCCCACCGCAGTCTTCGAGGAAGGCGCTATGCGCGAGTTCCTCATAACTAAAGATGGTAAGGAAGATGTCGAACCTAAATTGGCCACACGCCGCCGCCTCGGTAAATCCCCCGACCTGTTCGATGCGTTCGCCATCGCAATCGAAGTAGCACGCAGAAATGGCTTCCAAATAGCTGGCCCAGCCGGCCAGCCTAAACCAATTCTTAAAGTTAATTGGCTCGAACAAGTGCGTAAAAAGTTCATCCAAACAATCCGTAACTACTCCTTACAGTAATATGCTCAATGACCCGTTCCCAGACCCAATATCATTGGCCTTCCCACGAGGCGGCCCGTGGACCTACGTCGACCCCGAAACTGGCGCAAAATTCCAAGGCCAAAACTTCTGGATCGTCGCACGCCAAATATGGTTGTACCGCAAAATCAACCGTAAACCTAACCCGTCATATGAACAGGCCCAAATGGATTTGCTTGTCGCTAAACGCAAACAGCTAGGCCTTAAAACCGAAATTCAATCGCTCCCACAACAGCCCCCACCACAACCCACTAGCCCAGTAACACAGTGGATCAGAAAAGTTTCACCTAAACAAGGCTGTAAAACCTGTGGTAAACATTAACGGACCAATCGCTGTCATTGAGTTCCTTGGCCCAACTGGTAAACCCGTCCCAAAACAGTTGGCCCAGTCCCGCGCAGCTGTCTGTTCCCGCTGCCCATTTAATGTTCCACCCCACTCTCTACAAGAGAAGCTCTCTACCCTAATCTTGAAAGCCGCTTTCGCTATCTTTAAACTCAAAACACATACGCATATTAAAATTGAAACAGAACCTAAACTCGGTATCTGCAAAGTCTGTGGTTGCTTCCTCCCACTTAAGATTTTCGTTCCACTCGAGCATATCCTCAAGTTTACCCCTGATTCAACCCTCAACTGCCTTGCTCCAAATTGCTGGATTCTAAACGAATGAAAGAAATGATCGTTACACTCCCGGTCTGCAGCGCCGATTTCAAAAATGCATGTTCATTGCTCAGCCGACATGTCCTCATCGGCGCACCTAAAATACCGCGGCTTGTCCTGCTGCCCGATGACCTCTCACCACAACAGCTCAAGTTCATCCATGGCCTGGCTTCAGCTGCGTCAGTTGAATTCACCACCGCTAACCAGCTCAAAACACAGTTCCTAAAAACTTGGCCAGTCGGCCCTAACATCGCTTTCCTGTCAGCCGTCCAGGCCGCCATGACAATAGAAGCTGATTGCTGGCTTTTCCTCGAACCCGATTGCGTCATAGTTAAACCCGATTGGTACCAGCAACTCTTCGAAGCGTACCAGCATGCACGTAAACCTTTCCTAGGGACACTCGTGCCAGCTAACCCGCCTTTGCCAAAATTGTGCATGAACGGCGTCGCTGTCTATAAAAATCCGTTCCCGGATGACCTCGTCAACGCTATCCAACACGATATTACTAAGCCCTTTGACGTCGTCATTTCAACACTCGCCCCAAACGATATCGCTGATACACCTCTCATCCAGTTCGCATTGGCTAAAGACCGTAAACAGGTCGTTTGGTATTCTGCTAACCAGGTCCGTAAAGGGGCCGTCATCGTCCATGGAGATAAAACCGGCGCTTTGCCTAAAATCCTCTTTGAAAGTGAAAAAAAATTCCGCCAGAAAAGCGTTAACGTCCTTAATTACAAGCCGCAATTCGGACTCAGCGGCAGCCTCGTTTGGCGCGGCCCAGACGTCGGCGTTGATCCTGTGTTCTGGCACTCAGGCGACCTCGGCGATATTGTCGCCTTCCTCGCAATACTTAAAGCACTCGGTGGCGGACATATAGTCCTCGGCCCATGGCAAAACCGCGAGCCATTCAAGACCCGTGAGCAAATGACAACTTTCCGGGCTAACTTCATTAAGCCTTTGCTCGAACTCCAACCTTACGTCAAAAGCGTCGAGTTCAGCGACACTATGCCCCCAGACGCAATTGATGTTAACCAGTTTAGACTCCTTATCTACGGTTCACAGTTCGATCAACATATCGCTAATAGAATATCTACTTGGCCAGCTGAATTGCTTAATGTGCCTTCTTGGGTTGACTCTAAACCGTGGTTGTTCGTGGATAAAGTGCCAGACACACCACCTGTCATCTTCTGCCGCACCGCACGTTACCGTGACCCGCAGTTCGATTGGCCGACAATAGTCGATAAATACCGCGATATAGCTGGGTTCGTCGGCACTAAAGCCGAATATAAAGATTTCACAAGAGAGTTCGGTGATGTCAAGTACGTCCCAATCACTAATGCACTTGACATGGCAAGACTTATCAATTCAGCTGAACTGCTAGTCTCCAACCAGACTCTTGCGTTGATAATCGCAGTTGGTCTCCAAAAACCTGTCATCGTTGAGTACTGCTGGAAAAGCCCTAACAATCAATACAATTACCCAGGGTTCCAATACGGATCTAAATGCATACTTCCCCACGTCATCCCCCCACCGAAAATCAATTGGCATGTCGTCCATGACTATAATAGCGGCCTCGGTAGATGGGCCTTCCAGTACGCTAAATTATTGCGTACGCCCAAACTTTACTGGTCGCCCACTAGAAAAGACATCAACCACGCTACTCACCCGTTCCAGACCTTTACACCACCACAGTCGGCTAAACGCGTCTTGCTTGACGCGTTGCCAGAAGTAGCTAAACGTGTCGAGCCAGGTGACATCGTGTTGACCATCTGGGAAAGTGATAAAATCCCCAAAAAAGTCGTCGATAGCCTCAATAAAGCTTCGTGCGTTATCGTCCCGTCTAAGTTCTGTTACGACGTTTTTACTTCCTGCGGCGTCACTGTCCCAATACACGTTGCAACACTCGGTATCGACCCCGAAGTGTTTAACCCAATCAATCGCCCCGCACCTTCGACGCCTCTTAGGTTCGGATGCGCAACTAGATGGTCTGACCCCACACTTAAAAGAAAAAAAGTCCAGCTGCTCGTTGACGCTTTCCTTGAAGCTGTTCCTTCACCTGATACCGCTGTTCTTGAACTAAAAGGTTACGGTGAATCGCCACCCCAAATCCCTGAAGATAATAGAATCAAACTCGTCACTAAGTTTTTTACTGATGACCAACTCGCAGATTGGTACCGTTCACTTGACTTTTTCGTGAACATAGCTACTGGTGGTTGGGAACTTCATGTCCATGAAGCAATGGCCTGCGGCGCCGTCCCAATCGTTATGTACGTCGGCGGATTAACCGAATTTGTGGATTCAGGATGCGCAATCTTGGTCCCGCATGTGTCGGAAAAGGCTACTGACCTTTTCCTGAAAAATATCGGTAGCTGGTACACCACAACAAAACCTAATTTGGTCCAGGCCATAAAAACTGCTATCGATATGCCTCCTAAAAAACGCGCTACAATGGCTGCCGCAGCCGTCGCTAACGCAAGCAGATTGACTTGGCAGAACGCCGCTGATTGGCTTGAACAAATAATAAAGGCTTACCTATGAGATTCACACAAAGATGGTTCGATGATATCAAAACCACATTGGAACAAATTGTGCCTAAAACGGCACGCCGCATCCTCGAGATCGGGTCGTTCGAAGGCAATTCAGCACTTTTCTTCCTGAACCATTGCCCCCGCGCAGTCCTTACTTGCGTCGACCACTTCAGAGGAAGCAGGGAACTGGCGAAATTGGGCTTGAAAGGCATCCTCGCCACGTTCGCCGAGAACCTTTATGGTTACCAGCATAGACTTTTCGTCTTTGGCATCGATTCCTGGGACGCAGATAAGGCCCTGCCATGCAACTTCTATGACGTTACCTTCGTCGACGGAAGCTACGTAGCGTTCGATTGCCTCCATGATCTCTATCTGGCTTACCGCTGTACTAAACCAAATGGAATCATCATCGCAGATGATTATACGTTCCATAACGAACGGTCTGATTGCCCAAAAATAGCAATCGACGCTTTTGTTAAAATCGCTGGCCAACGAGTTTCCCCTACCCCCTACGGCAGATTGTTTGCTATGAAAAAAAACAGTGGTTATGATCACGCTTGTTGCAGTAGTTAGGTACGAAGTTGTTAATTTTGCCGCGACACTCCATATTGCACGGCATTTTGTCGACCGCGCTATCGTCGTCATCGACGAAAACGCTGAGCCAGGCTTTAAAAACCTCTGCCCCGGTTTCGTCGAGTATTATGAGCGGCCGTTAAATTGGAATTTCAGTGAACAACGCAATTTCGCCAGCGAGAAAGTCAAGGAAGGGTGGATCCTGGTCATGGACAGCGACGAATATCTTACGCCCCCGCTCTGGTTCAAATTGCGAGCATTGGCCAACAGCCCGCCGCCAACTGACCTCATCCTTTTCCCGCGTAACAACATATTGATAAACTCCGATGGCACGGTTATCGAATACCAAAAGTGGCCAGATTGGCAGCCTCACTTCCACCGCGCTGGCATTAAGTGGCGCGGGAAAATCCATTCATGGCCAATAGTCGGCCCCAACGCCACAAAGATATTGGGCCCCAGAGAAGATCTTTGCATCATTCACCCCAAGACAGAAGCCGGCCAACAGAGAAGGAAAAAGTTCTACGCTAGTTTCCCGGGCAGTAACACTTTCGACTGAACTCAAAAACATGATCCACGGCATACTAATCGGTCCTGCCACCTTGTACTTTGATGACTCGCGAAAGATGCAGGTCGTCGTAGGCAACGCAGGGCCTAACTATGAACCGCATATCCGTGATGCTATCAAAGAGCTAGCCCCTAAAGCGAAGGTTTTTTGGGATGTAGGATCGAACATTGGCATCCACACAATCAACGCTAAGCTTGCTAACCCCGAGCTTAAGATCGTCTCTTTCGAGCCCGTGCCTTGCAATTACTCGTTGCTGGCGAGAAATGTGATAACCAATAACTGGACAGCTGATATCACTATTGTACCTATCGCATTGGGAGCTACCGCCAGCATAGTCTGGATCGACCCAACAGATGATAACCCGCGCCTGAAACTGAACTCTGAATTTGACTTTGACTACCGCACTCCTGTCCTTCCTTTGGACGCTTTTGACCTCCCGCTGCCCCAGTTCATTAAAATTGACGTCGAAGGAGCTGAACTTGATGTCCTTAAAGGCGCCTCGAAACTTATGAGAACTAGGCCGATCATAATCTCTGAATATAACATTTCGTTCCTGGAGCCCCGCAACCAGCATTTGGAGTACCCGGATTATTTGATTAAACAGGGATACAAGATCATTTGCATGGATTATAGGCCGGGAATGCGTAAAGAGGTCGGTTCAGCACAGGAACTTTATGATCATCTTAAAAAGTGGGAAGTTCAAGTGGCAGATTTTATCGCTTTCCCCAAATGATAACAGTAATCACAAATGGATGCTTCGAAGTCTTGCACGCCGGGCATGTGTACCTTCTAAATAACGCAAGATCGCTAGGCGATAAGTTGGTTGTCTATCTCAACTCAGACCACTCAGTCAGACAGTTAAAAGGCCCCGGTCGCCCCCTCCAACCTTACCGTTGGCGCGCATACGCACTGTCACAATTGCGGTGCGTGGACGAAGTTCTGCCCCTGGATGCGCTTGATATGACAGAGGTCTTGGCTCATACCAAAGCCGCTGTTTGGGTTAAAGGCGGAGACAACACAATTGCAACTTTACCGCAAGGCGAAGTCGCAGCGGCACTCGCTAATGGCATCGAAATCCGGTTTGTACCTGTCGTATTTGACCTGCATACCTCAAAGATCCTTGGCTCTTTATGAATAAGAAAGTTATCTCTGATATCCTCCAAAAAGCAAAAGACCTCTGCTTCATTGTCTGGGGTGATGTAATGCTGGACATCTACCAGCGCTGCTATCCAGCCGAAAACCGCGAATCAACTAGCCCAACCCTAAAATTTAAGGAACGCGCCTGCGCTGCAGGCGGCGCTGCACATACAGCCCTTGCACTTAGAGCGTTCGGCCCACAGGTAGTAATCGTTGGTACCGCTGCTTATGATGAAGCTGGACAGGAATTGTTACGGCTGCTTTATCAGGCCCGCGTAGACGTTAGGTTCATGTCCTGGCGTAACGCCATTGCTAACACAATCAGCAAAACTCGGTATATCTCTAATGACCGTTATATCCTAAGATTTGACCAAGACGCTTTTTATTTCCCCACCGTGAAAGAGATGTTGCTTGCTACAAAGGCGTACCCTAAAGCCCATGTTGTTGTTAGCAGCTACGGTTACGGTACCGTTGACCTTACCCAATATGTCGCAAATAGCGGCCAAACAATCCGCGATTGGATCATTAGCCCTAAAACAGCAATTGAAGCGTCCAGCTGCCGAGGTTGCCACGTCGTTTGCAATCACCATGAATGTAAACAGTTTTGTCTCCCGTCTAAGCGCAGTGACGTTGATAAAGATAATGTTAATGTCTTGTTCGATTCACTTTCATTGCGTGAACTGGTTGTCACCTGCTCGGCTGCGCCTGTGATCGCTAGAGACAAAAATTCCTTGTACGAAATCACACCTCAGGAGATTAAAAACCCTAACCCAATCGGCGCTGGCGATTGTTTCTTAGCCGCTTACTCAGTCGCCCGCTGTACAGGTTACCCGATCGTGGATGCCATCGAGTTCGCCTGCTTGTACGCGGGGTTATCTGTTAAATCACACTACCCTGCGACACCTGTCCCGGACCCGGCCAAGTTGCTTTAAGAATGAAAAATAAGCTTTGCTCCAGTAAAACTTCTATGTTGCTTTGCCGCTGGAATAGTGTTAGTCTCAATATTAATGGACTGGCCGATAACGATCGTTGCTGCGAAATAATGTGCGCCAGTAAATCTGCTTCTTACATATGAGAATCACTGAAGTAAGCAAAATAAGGGATGTCATAGAGCGCCTTAAAACCGATGATGCCTCCGGCCGCGCTCAAAACCGAGCAAAGATCAATGAGCTTTTCAACGGCGGCCAACCGTTCACCGACCAGGAAGCCGAAGAAAACCACATATATACTAATGTCCAACCACTTGTTGCACCCAGGATCGCTCACGAGGCTCGTCGTCAATTGGCCCAGGCTACTATGCGCTCAGGCCGATATTTCAACGTCAGTATTGACCTGAAAGATAAGGAAAAAGCAAGCTTAGTGTCAGTCGCTGTTACAGACCAGATCAACCGAATTCTGAAAAACACAGACCGGTTCTACGAACTACTCCGTGGCGCTGACGCGACTGTTGTCCTCCATGGCCGCGGGCCGAGCATGTGGGATGATTATTATGCTTGGTGCCCAAAACTGCTCTCAATCGAGGACCTCAAGTTGCCAACCAACACTTACGTTGATTTGTCTAACCTCTATTACTTCGCCGTGTACCAAGAGCTGACAGCAGCTGAATTATGGCGCCACATTAATGGGTCTCGGGCTGATCCTGGATGGAATGTCCCGGCTGTTAAACGGCTCATTGCTTCTCTCCTTGATGAGCCCTTTGAATCAACTCAAGGCGGTCGATACCAGTTTCCTGAAAAACTTCAAGAGCAATTTAAGCAAAACGGCCTCTATTACGCCACCGATCTTATCCCGACTGCTAAATTGTGGTATTTCTATCAGCTTACTGATGATAATGATCAATTGCGTTGGGAACTGTCAATAATCCAGGATAAACAAGACCCAAACGCTAAAACCATTGACGAGTTCATTTATAAGCAAAAGAACCTTTTCCAAGATTCAATCGATAAGATCATCCATATCCAATATGCCGACGGCGCGAACGTGGCGCCGTTTAAATATCACAGCGTTCGCGGCATGGGGTACTTGCTCTATCCAGTGTTGGTATTGTTCAATCGCATCTTTTGCCGACAAATGGATAGCGTCTTCGAGGCTATGAACCAATTGTTCCGTAACGTGGGCGAGCAGGACCGCGAAAAATTGGCAATTGTAACGCTGGCCAACATGTCATGCCTGCCACCAGGCGTTGAATATGTCCCAAGCACAGAACGTTACACCGTCAATCATAACTTGGTTAATATGGCAAATTCTGTGCTGCGTCAGCTCATAAACGAAAATAGTTCAAGTTTCATCCAAGACATCGATAGTGGCACAAAGAAGGAAATGACCGCTACACAGGTTATGGCAAACGTTCAGCAAGCTGGCGTTTTGCTTACTTCAATGGTCCAAATGCAGGCTGTCTATCGAAGACAGCTCTACCGGGAAATTTGCCGTAGGTTCTGTCTCAAGCATAGCAGCGATAAAGACGTTAGAAAATTCCAGAAGTTCATCGAAAGTTCTGGTTTTCCAGAAGAAACTCTCGATCCTGAACGCTGGGATGTGCTGCCTGAACGGTCAATCGGCGGTGGTAATAAAGTGCTTGAACTGGCGCAGGTGCTCGAATTAATGAAAGCCCTGCCAATGTTCGATCCCCAGGCACGTAGAACTATTTTGCGCGATTTTGTCCTTGCAACTACGGATGATCCTGATAAAACAACTAGGCTTGTGCCTGAAGAGCCGCAAGTCTCATCCAATAGCATCGTATTCGCTACTCTGGCATTTGGCACGTTAGCCCAAGGCGCCCCGGTAATAATCCCGCCTGGGCTCAACATCGAGCAATACGCAAGCACACTTGTCCAGTTGCTCGCCAAACGTGTCAATGATCTCACGCAGGTTAACCAGCAACCAGCCGTAGAAACAATTCTAGGCTTGACAAATGTCATAACACATTTGCAAACTGTTGTTGGTGAACTTGCAGCTGCACCACAGTTTTATGGGCAGCAAACCGATCTCATGGACGCTGCGTTGAAACAGATCAGCCAGGCTGTTGCAGAGTTGGCGGCAAGGATCCCCCAAGCCCAACTGCCCCCTGAAACACAAGCTAAAATCGCTTCAATGCAAGCGGTCGCAGAGGCTAAAGCGCGTGCGACTGAAGCGGCTGCAGCACAAAAATTGGCCATTCGCCAAGCTGCGCATGAACAACGGCTCGCTGCCGATAAACTCAAGCTCCAAGCTGAACTTGAAGCTGAAGATTATCGGACTGCGGCTAAAATCCAAGGTAAACAAAATGAGACTTAAACCTGTCGAAAAATGGGCCGCAACAAATGACGCCGTAGAGAAGGTCCGACGTTATACCGATGATCCTGAGCTGCGTAACATCATCGCAGACGTGTTGCTTGCGTATACGATCGACGCTTGCAACCTTAATGAAGGCAACTTTCTGATCCGCGGCGCTACTGAATTTGTGAATAGATTTCTCACGCTCGGAGACCCCAAAGTGACACCAAAACAACCCGAATATCACCTACACTGACAATATGGCAAAGAAACTTAATCCTGGCAGTCTGCCCCCGCAAGTAGCAAATAAACCGCCTACGCCTCCGCCCGCTGAGCCTAAGGGATTAGCGGATTACCTCGGAGACGATGCTGCTGAACAAACGCCCGCAGCTAAATCGCCATCGCAATCGCCGCCTTCGCCGCCGCCTGATGCGGAAAAGGATGAGCCCAAAGGAACCGAAGCGTCGCCACCGGTTCCTCCCACTGAACAAGGGGCTGACAAAAGCACCGAACAATCTGGGCAAGAAAGTGGCGAACCCACTGCCAAGGCCGAAACAGAAGTTGGGCAATTGCTTGACCAAATAAGTAAGCCCAGTCAGAAGCAGCCTGAACGGCCCGCTGAACAGCTCAGGAACGCCTATGAAAGGCTGAAAGCTGAACACACCGAGTATAAGCAATCGGTGGAAACAAAAATCAAGGCGCTTGAAGAGCGAAACGCTAAGCTTGAACAGGCTTTATATGCTCTCGACTATACGAAGTCGGATGAGTACAAGAATAATTACCTCAAACCAATCGAAGACAACTATGGCTCTGCTGTGAGGCTTGTCACGCGGCTCCAAACCGAAGACGGAACGCGACTCGGCACAGCAGAAGATGTTGAGGAAATTTACCAGCTCTGGCGGCGTTCGCCAACCCGCGCTATTGCCGCTGCAAAAGAATTGTTCGGGGCTGCAGGCGATCGCGTCGTAGACGCAGTCGCTTCTATAGCAGACGCTACTGAGCGTTCAATTAAGGCCAGCCAAGAAGCCGAACGGATTGCTACTGAACGAGCAAGACAAAAGGAGGAAAAGGTCACTCAACTTTGGCAGACAACAATTCGTTCAGTAGAAGAGACTTACCCTGATTTTTTCAAGTTTGATAATAACCCTGAGCTTGACGCTATCGCAAAGAAATGCGCTGCAATGGCTGACGCGGCGTTCCTTGGCGCAAACGGATTAAGTGACGAGGACCTGATTAAGTTGCGCGCTAACGTGCGCACGATGGCGGCAGCGTTTGGCCCGCTCGCACATGAACGTCAGCAGCTACGCAACAAAGTCGCCGAGCTCGAAAAGGAACTGGAACAATTCCGCTCAAGCGCGCCTAAGGTCAAAGCAGGCCAGGCAGCCGGTGAAACCAAACCGAAAAAGAAAACCGGCTTGGAAGCGCTTGACGATTATTTGGGCTCTTGACAGCTGGGCCTCACTTTAGTAATTTAGTCTCGCGTACCGTGGGAGTCGCGTCCCACAGCGTTAGCGGCTTCGCAACCGCGGCGAACGCAAGTCTGTTCACTGGACTTGCACGCTTCCTCCCGAAGAGGCGGCGTCGGCCTCGCCAACCGAGAAGTAACAGTAAAACTATTGCTTTTAGGTTGGTCGTATGGCTGATTGCACGCAAAAATTTATTAATTATCTCGTTGACCAAACCCCACATTTTGCGCCTGATATCTTGCGGGCTATCCACCCAATGTCAGGTACATGGCTGGGTAAGGTCAAGACAGAACGATGGCCGTCCTTTGCCGGGAACGTCCATTACTTTGACAAGTATGAGCAGGTCTTTGTGAATCCTGTCCGACAATGGGTACCGAAAGAGTACGCAGCGTGTCAGGGTACACCCTGCGATTATAACGCCGACCAGATTGGTTGGGGTAACTCACGCTATTCTTTCTTTAAAGAACAGCGCAGTATCGAGACGCCTTTGATCTGTTTTGATCAGATCAGGGACGTTTCACATGCTAGAGAGAATCTCCAGCAGATCGTTAACGACATCTTAAAGCCCGCTACCGACACTATCATGTCGTACTACATCAAAAAGCGGGCCGCTATACACGCGAAAAATAAGATCGTCGCGAACCATAGCATGACACCATTCACCTTCGATTGGGCTGTGTCAGGTGAAAACGAAGTCTACATTGATACTAATGTGGCTCCAACCGCAGTGGCAAAACTGACACCGCAACATCTACAGCGAATGGTCATGCCGTTGACACTGGCAGGTTACATGGATGTCAGAGTGCTCAGCGACGATTTCCCGCGGTTGATGGAACTGATTACTGACATGGAGACTTGCTGGGAGCTTGACAAACAGGCTACCACCGCAGGCTCAGGTTCGACCGGACTTAACGCTTACTGGCGGTATGACGATTGGACCACGGCTAACCAGTACTGGCGGTACGGATTCAGTGGGCAACTTGGTAATTATGCCGTTTCCGTGGATCCGTTTGCGCTCCGGTTCCAATATGTCGGAATCGTTAGCGGTAAATATCGGTATCAGGTAATTCTGCCATATCGGAACGTTTCGGCTGAGACCACAGATGGTAATGAGAACTGGGTAAGCGGCAGTGGTCTGAGAATGGAACCTAACCCAGATTATGAGCTTGCTCAATATCAGTTCACTTACGTCTGGCACCGAGCAGCTGGTACTGTTTATGTCGCGGATGCCGAAAGTGTCCATCCCAACATGCCTTTCATGGCCAGAGACCTGGCCGGGAAATGGTACTTCTCAAATACCGATCTCGGTTGCGAGAACGTCCGGAAGAACAAAGGCAAATTCTGGGCCGACTTCGAGTTAGCATGGCGGCCTTCGCGGCCTGAATTGTCTGCGATATTCTTCCACAGACGCGAACCTGCTGTGATACCGACCATTTATCCGAGCGCGGATGCTCCTCCGGCTAGCGACCAGACATACAGTGCCGCTCCTTCGGCTTGTACGCTCTGGTGGGAGCTGCCTACTCTTGGTACAGGGCAGGGGTATGTCATTAACAATGGCGATATCTACGTTGACGGTAATCCAATCGCCTTTGGTGGTACGGGCTGTGTGGCTACATTAGCTGCGCTCGTGACAGCATTGAACGGTAACACCGTCACTGCGGCCCTAGGTACATGGGCGGCTGCAGATCCTGACAACGATGGCACGCAAGAACTGACGTTGCAGAGCCCAACGTCAGGTGACATCGATGTCATTATTAACGTTTGCACATTGTAAGGTTTGACATTGGCGCCACACTCGATTCGGGTGTGGCGCCAACTCAATCTAGATTGATTTCTTATGGCGACCTCAACGGCGCTTACCGACTTCCAGCGACTTGCGCAACAAGTCCAAAACTTAATTGATTACCTAACCAGTCATATGATCTCTTGCCCAGCAATAGACATGCTTAATGGGGCTTCACCGTCGTCTTTAACCCCGGACCAGCTTTCCAGCTTGAACGCCGAGCTAATGGTGTGCTTACTCGGCAACGTGGGCCACGGAGGAGTGTATTGCGGTATAGATGATCCTCCCACGTTCGATCCTGGTTCTAGCTGCGCCAAATATTACAACACTAGCAATGGCAAGGAATGGAACTGGAACGATTCAACAAATACTTGGGATCTTGTACTTTCATGAAACGATTATTGATCTACTTCGGTCTATGCGGTTTAGCGGCATTGACCGGTATGTCACAGTACGCGCCGTTTCTGCGTACCCCTTGGACCACTAATAACGCTGGCCTAATAGCCACAAACGGCATCGGCTGGCTCGCTGGCCAGCCTACAAATGCAGCGCTAACACAGATCGGTTCGCTAACGCCTGCGACTGGCGATATCCTGGTGCGTACTGCCACAGGCTGGGGATTGCTGTCACCGAGTTCAACAGCCGGCTACATTCTGACAAGCGCCGGTTCTAATGCGGTGCCAACGTGGACAGGGTCTTCAGCGGTCTACACAAATCTTACCGTTGTTGAAACAGTTTCGCAGCTCTCAACGATGGCAGGTTCTGCGTCCACTAACATAGTCATCGCGCTCGGCTATAGCGAACCAGGCGACGGCGGAGGCGGTGTTTTCTTTTGGGCTCAGAATTGTCTCGGGTTCGGTAACGGTTTGATCGACATCACCAGTGGCGGCAGTGGCTATACTATCGCACCGTCCACATTTGTGAAGACCGCTGGTGGTAGCGGTTATACAAACGGCCCTGCGACGATGACAATATCTGGCTATGACATCAATGTTAATCTCACCACATCGGGCGGAGCTGTGACTGCAATCAGTTATGTGAGCGGTGTAACCGATAGCACTGACTACTCGAACGTGCCGATCATTCAGGGTTCGGCTACGAACGCAACTGGGTATGTAGGCTTCTATACCACCTTTACTCGGAACGTTTTAGGCGGCACAGGTACCGGTACTTACATGACCATTTATGGACTCTCTGAGGGCAGCGTAACGGAAGTCGCTTTTGGTAATAACGCGCCCGGTAGATGGGGCTCATATAGTGTATTACCTGGCACGGCCGACGGCAATTATAGGCGAACAGGAATTCAGCTTGCAACTTCAGGATCCGAAGTCTCACCGACGATTAAATGTTATGTGTTCGGGCTCGGCGGCACTCATTTCCCCGGCAACGGCGGTGTTTGGGTCCGAGCGCAGACAGCACCAATCAACGCTCGCTGGTTTGGCGCAAAAGCCGGCGATGGTGTTGACGACACTGAAGCTATTCAGGCTGCGCTCGCACTCGCGCACGCGAACGCTAGCAACCCACTCACAAAAGACGCATCGTTATGTTGGCTGCCAGCTGGCACGTATGACGTCGCTGGCACACTGCGAATGGAACGCAACCATGTCACACTCAAGGGCGATGGCCGATACGCGACGTACCTATCTACGACCCGCAATAACCATACGCCTATTATCTTGATTCGGGACGGCCCAAATACGCCTGATCTTGTCGACGAACAAGCCGTCGTAGGAATAGGATTGATAGGCGGAACGATCATACCATCAGCCTGGAGCGGTGCGATGGGTCTGGTTATCCAGAACGCTCACAGATAC
>DYKH01000104.1 GCA_020722685.1 Caldithrix sp.
GGCTTTATCTATAGTCAAGGTAATATGCTTTCCCCCGAAATTCTGTGAGCATGCTCACAGAACCAGAAGTCTTTTGTTTCCCCTGTGTGGGGAATAGCAGTGGATCCTAAATATCATATTGCTTGCACCTATTCTGCCACTCCGAAATTCTTCCATCCCTCTAACTTGCCCAAATCCACCTTACCCAAAGCATCCTTGATGGCATCCATCTTGACGTTGTAGCCATTCGCCTCAACGATAAAGCGTTCGGCTACCAAAACTTGCAGCTTGCCGCTCTGGTTGCTGTTATCATACTCTTCAAAAGCTTTGTGACCGGAGTATTTAGTCGTCTTTTCATAGCCGTTGTTGGTCTCGCGATCGAAATCGGCCATGGCCCAGCCAAATGCTGCCATTGCGGTCAGCCCGCTGATGCTGCCCAGATCGGTGATCTTAATATTCATGCTGCTGGCACCATCCTCAGACTCATAGCTGCCTTCCGCCTCCGACACATTGATGCCAAAAGCGGCATTGCGCTCGCCGGTGGCATTGCTGCGCTTCATGCCCGGAATGCTTTCCGGTAGTAACGCTTTTAGCTCGCGGAAATCGACCGGCTCGACTTTTTTACCACCACTCATAGCCTCGCCCATCTTTTTCATCGCTTCAGCCATGTCCTCTTGACCACCCTGGATACTCTCCTTCATCTTTTCGCCGGCTTCGGCCATGCTTTTCCCGGCCTCCTCCAACTGCTTAGCAGCTTCTTCGACCTTTTTTTGCTGCTCGCTTTTCCCACAACCGATCGCTACCAACAAAGCAAGTGCAAGCAAAATGCAGAATGATTTTCGTGTGTTCATACGACCTCCGAGTATTGAGTAGCTGACTAAATTCAAGGTTCCTAAAAGTTCATAGGCTCTTCGGTCTGGACAGGATCACAGGATGATAGGGATTGACAAGATGAGCCTTTGAATGAGTCTCAAGTCTGATAACCAATAGACGCCTTTGTACGATGATACCGGCTGTTTTTTGCCCTCGGTTTAGTCTGGCGGAGGGCCTTAAACGAGCTGTTAAGTACGATCCGGTAAATCCGCGTCATCCTGTGATCCGGTCAGAAAGAGTTAACTGACTTGAGACCGAATACTGCTTCCCGGCAGAATTTACTTGAAACTTTTGAATTTGCAAGACAATTTTGGGGAAGGCAAGTTTGAGGCTTACCCACCCACTTTATCCTCGGTTTCAGGTATTTCTTTGCCATGCGGATCTTTTCGTTTGTCACCAATCTCCTGAAGGATGTCGTGCTTTAGCCGATCATCGAGAAAATGCTCCATGCGATTGGCTGCTTCGTGAATATGATCTGATGGCAGTCCCACCTTTTCGTTAAGAAATGTCTCCCAAAGACGATGGCCTTGCAGGAGACTGATTGCGGCTCGCTTTCCCGCATCCGTGAGCCTCAAGTCGCCGTTAGCCCGGCCGATAAGACCAGCGCGGACATTTCGCAGCAGAGCCAGACGCGCTTGAACGGCAGAAGCATTTGATAGAGCCAGCAATTGCCTTTTGGAGCGAACCGGAGCAACCTGACTCTCCACTTGGCGCGACAGGGTGAGAAGCATGTGATCAGCGGCATAGCGGACGCCCAGCCTAAACTGATGTAAAGCTTTTGCAAGGATGCCATGTTTAGGCGATAGCAGGAAGGCCAGTACAAAAAGGCCACCGGCGGAGATCGTCATGGCCCCGGCTATGGAGCTGTCCCAAAGGCCGGCCAGAAAGTAACCGATCACGGCAGAAGCGATGCCGACGGTTACTGATAGAATCAGCATCACCTTCAGGCGATCGGTCAACAAGTAGGCAGTCGCGCCCGGCACAATCAACATGGCCACCACCAAAATGGCGCCCACGGATTCAAAGGCGGCCACCGTGGTCATGGATACGGCTGTCATTAAGATGTAGTGAATGGCCGTTGCGCTAATACCCAGGGAGATGGCCATAGCAGGGTCAAAAGAGGCTAGCATGAGCTCCTTGTAAAGGAGAACGACTATTAAAAGATCGACCAAAAGTACAAAGCCTAACAGCCACACCGCACGCGGTCCAAGATTGATCCCGTTAAAGACCAGCAAATCCCAGGGAGTGTAGGCGATTTCTCCGTAGAGAACGCATTCCTGATCCAGATCAATGTGACCAGCAAAATTGGAAATGAGGAGAACGCCAAAGGCAAACAATGCGGTGAAGACAATGCCAATGGAAGCGTCCTCGTAGATGCGCCATTTTTTGTTCAGGGATTCGATCAGCAATGCGGCGATGACGCCAAATGAGGAAGCGCCGATGAACATGGGAAGAATGCTGCGCGAGCCGGAAAGCCAATACGCCATAGCGATGCCAGCCAACACCGAATGACTGATGGCGTCGCCGATGAGGGACATTTTGCGCAGCACCAAATAGGCGCCCAACAATGCGCAGGAGGCTGAGGCCAGAACGCCTGTGAGGATGATCCAGAATGTGGCCATTTGATCCAAAGCAAAGACTCCGTGATTAAGTAGGCTGCACGCTTACAAATTCCTCGGAAGGCGCTCCCTCGGATTCCACGATTTTTTCTAATGCGGAGATGATGTGAGGGGGAAGAATGTGTTCCACCTCGTCCGCGTCACGATGCACGTGGTCAGGGTCTATCTGTGCGCGATGAATGAGATAGTATTCCCAAAGCCGGTGCGTCTTGATGAGTCGGGTAGCCTTCTGCCAGCCGGATTCAGTCAGAGTAATGTGCGGAAGCCGCATCGAGACGAGTCCTTCGCGCACGAGCCGGCGAGCGGCCTTTTTGACGGTCCGCGGAGGGAGTTTCAAATGTGCCGCCAATTCGCCGATGTCGATCTGGTTGTGCCCAGATTTACCTTCGCTGATTTCCAGCCAGCCCCGAAGAAAATGCTCCTGCGCCATTCGTCTTCTGTTACTAAGATGCTGGTGCCATTTGGCAAGTACACCTTTATGCGGTGCCAAGAGGGCGGAGAGGATGAAAAAGAAAGTGGCGGATAAAACCATGACCGGCCCGGTGGGGATGCGCGGCGCTAAGGAGCTCAAAAAAGTGCCAAAGAATCCGGCGACCGCCCCGATGATGCCGGCCACGATAATCATCGTTGACAGCCGGTCGGTCCAGAATTTGGCGGCCACGGCGGGGGTGATGAGCATGGCAGCCATCAAGATGACCCCGACGGCTTGCAGACCAGCCATGACCGCCAAGACGATCAAAGCCATCAATAGAAGATCCAACAATGGCACGGGATAGCCCAGTGTGGCTAAAAAGTCAGGATCGAAAGTGAGCAGGCGAAATTCCTTGAACAATAGCAAAATGGCGACGAGCAGAAAAAGAGAAATCATTCCCATAACCAGCAGGTCTTTCGGCACCATAGAGGCCGCTTGACCGAAGAGGAATTTATCCAGGCCGCTCTGATTGCCCAGCGGCTGCTTTTGAATGTGAGTCAACAATACAATGCCGGCGCCAAAGAATACGCTGAGCACAATGCCGATGGCGGCGTCGGATTTGATTTTCCCGGAGGCGGTGACCGCTTGAATCATCAGCACTCCCAGCACGCCGGAGACGGTCGCGCCGATGAGCAGCGGCAAGATGGATTTGGTTCCGGTCAGCATGAAGGCGACGCAGACACCGGGCAAGGCGGCGTGCGCCAGGGCGTCACCCAACAAGCTGCGTTTACGCAAAACTGCAAAGCTTCCCAACACGGCCGCTGCCGCGCCCAGAATGACGGAGCCGAGTAGCACATAGCGAACGTTGGCGTCCTGAAAGCTGAAAAATCGGGCTATTTGATCTATCATGTCATGTCACCTTATGGTTCGAACTACCGCTTCCGCCGCCTCGGAAAGGATGGTCAGCTTGCCGCCATAAGTGCGATGCAGATTTTCATTGGTGAACGCCTGACTCACCGGCCCGGCAGCGACGATGCGCATGTTGAGCATGATGACCCAATCGAAATACTCCGGGATGGTCTGCAAATCGTGATGCACGACCAGCACCGTTTTACCGCGTGAGCGCAGCTCGCCCAAGAGCTGAATGATGGCCTTTTCAGTGGCCGCATCCACCCCGGAAAACGGCTCGTCCATGAGATAAATCTGTGAGTCCTGCGCTAAGGCGCGGGCCAAAAAAACACGTTGCTGTTGCCCGCCGGAAAGCTGGCTGATTTGCCGTTTGGCGAAAGCTTGCATACCGACGCGCTCCAGGCTCTCGTCGGCAATTCGCACGTGCTCTTTGGTAGGCCTTTTAACCCAGCCGATTTTTCCGTACAAGCCCATGAGCACCACTTCTCTCACGTTAATTGGAAAATCCCAATCCACGGATTCACGCTGTGGAACATAGCCGACCCAGGAACGCATTTCTTCGTAGGGCCTGCCATACACCTTGATCCAGCCCGAGGCCTTCGGAACCAATCCCATCACCGCTTTGATGAGCGTGCTTTTGCCGGCCCCGTTGGGACCGACGATGCCGATGAGCTTGCCCTCCGGCACCTGTAAATCCACATCCCAAAGCACCGGTTTTTTCTGATAGGCAATCGTCATGTCGTGGATTTCCAGCGGAATGTCATTTGCTTTTTCAATCTTCATTTTCATCGTACTCGCAATGCTACTCGCTACTTGAGCGCCGAAACAATGGTGTTCACGTTCGCCGTCACCATGCCGATGTAAGTGTCCGCGCCGCTGCCCGGCTGGCCCATGGCGTCGGAGTACAGGCTCCCGCCGATTTTGACCTCATGGCCTCTGGCCTGACAGCCGGCTATCACTGCCTCGATGGAACGCTGCGGGACGCTGGTTTCGACAAATGCTGCTTTGATGCCGCGACCGACGATTAGATCGACCAAGTTGGTCACGTCATTTACCCCGTATTCCGCAACGGTGGAAATACCTTGCAAGCCGTGGACTTCTATCTCATAAGCAATGCCAAAATAGCCAAAGGCGTCGTGAGCGGTAATCAACACTCGCCGCGGTTGCGGGATTTGGGCAATCTCGGACTTGACCCACTGATGCAGAGTATCCAGTTTTTCCGCATATCGCCGGGCATTCGCTGCAAAAGCTTCCGCGTGCTGCGGGTTTTCTTCTGTGAGAATAGCTTGGACGACGGGTATCGTCTCACGCCATAGAGAAACGTCAAACCATATATGCGGATCGACGATACTCATGTTGGCATCGAGCGCCCTGAGCTTCTTCCGGTCGATGTCGCGGGAGACCGGCACCACGGTTTTCTGTCTGGCCATTTTCTCGAAAATGTCGACCATTTTGCCCTCCAGATGCAGGCCATTGTAAAAGATGACGTCGCTTTTGGACAGCTTGCCGATGTCTCCTTGCGAGGCCTTGTACAGGTGGGGATCGACGCCGGGGCCCATGAGGCCGACCACGGTTATGAGGTCGCGGCCGACGTTGACGGCCAAATCTGCGATCATGCCGGTCGTGGTGACCACGTATAATTTGGCATCTTGTTTAGAATCTTGTTTGTTACTGCATGAGACTAAGGATAATCCGAAAATCAAGACCGTCAGTACCGCGACTGTTTTCATTCACGCCTCTCTTGTGAGTTGTCGTATTCTGCATGAGCGCAGGGAAATCTACCATGAAATGAGCGGGAAAAGATCAGGCAATGGCAAATAGAGCATGGCCGGCTTGAGGCTACAGGCGGCAGCAAAAGCCGGCGCCCACTGTAAAGCTTGGTGCCGCGCTGTTTAGGCCTTTGCCAGCGTAAAGATCGAGCTGATACAGCGACGCTATCGAGAACGTAAAACCGCCGTCCACAACGGGAACCCAAACATTACGCTGCGTGATTTCAGCATAGGATTCCACAAAGCAAGCTGTTCTATCTGTAAGGTTGTGGCCATAACTGGCTGAACAAAACATGTTCAAGAGCCTTTTTTGCTTTTCGCCAATTGACGCCCCGCCCAAATTGATACCGATTGAAGAGGATTCTGAAAGGTCATTGGCCCAACTGAGTCTCAAACCAAAGTCGTTTTTACCCGATGAAACAACGCTCGTTCCGGTTGGAAACGTGGTAAAAACAATTAGGGCAAACGGCTGCGGAGCGTCTCTTCTTCCTAATTGGATCTTGGCTTCCAAACTTATATCGTTAAAATGCGACTGATTGTCCATTGAGCCGAACCAACTCAAGCCAGGCCCGCCAAATCGCATTTCGATGATGGGATGAATTCCCATTCTGATCAAGACGTTTGGCAAGGTCATGCTGTGGTCGTTTTGCTCTCTCGCATATTCAAAGCCTGTCTCGAGTTGAATCGAGCGGCGGGGAACGACGACGGCACTTTCCGTGAAATCCGGCCGGTCGGTAACCAGTTCCGGCTCCTCAGCAAGGCTCGCCATGACCCTCAGCGTCAGGAGAATGCAAATGGACGCAAGTCGGTGATGTCTTTTCTTGATCATTCCCATTTAATTCACAGGGTCCCCGACTATTTCAACAAAAATATTCTCTGCCAGAATGTTACTCACGTTCCATTCCTTGCCTTCAATGGCAATCAGCATGGAACCATCGAATGTACGCTTTTCTCTGACCTCGATGGTCCGATCCAAGCGCACGCCCATCTTCTCCAAATAGCTCAAAAAGGCATCGTCAAAGTCATTGACACTCGTGACCTTGCCGATTTGCTGTTCGTTCAGCATTGCCAGCGGCGTTCGTGTTTTCAGCTTGGGAAGCGTTCCCTCCCTTGAAGGAATGGGATGGCCGTGCGGATCGATCTGCGGAAATCCCAAGATCTCATCGATCTTTTTCTCCATCCGGTCGGACATAGAGTGCTCCAACTCTTCCGCCTCGGCATGAATCTCGTACCAGGAAAAATGCAGCACCTGAAACAGAAACATTTCCCACAGGCGATGTTTGCGAACAATCTTTAGCGCATAGCGCCTGCCCGCCTCGGTCAGCTCGATACTGCTGTAGCGTTCATGCGCGACAAATCCTTGCTCGGCAAGCTTTTTGATCATTTCCGTCACCGAGGGGGAAGAGATGAGCATTTTTTTCGCAAGCAGTGAAGTGCTCACTTTGCTCTTCATCCCTTGCAGCAGGTAAATGTTTTTCAAATAGTCTTCAGTTTTAGCGTTGGACATTCTTTTGTCGTCTTGATCGGTAATTGCACCGCTGGACAGCATCTACGCAGCGGGCCGTGTTTTTGTGAACTCTAAACTATAAAGATGGAAAAGGTATTCCAATTATTTTCGGACTGCCTAAAAAATAAGTTTTAAGGTTGTATAAGATAGGATAAGACCTGCCAAACGGGTAGCACGGGCATGATAGAAGATTCAAAACAACGAGCTCGCACGGCAAGTATTCGGTCCACTGACAGAATAGTTGTGACCTCGTCATTTGCAATTGTTAATTCGAGTTGATCGTTTTGCTAAGGGAAATCAGCTTTTCGGCGCAATCAGAACAGGGAGTGCCGGAATGGATCGTATCCAATTCGAGCATGTCGTTACTCCGGGCCTTCGGCAAGCTGCGGCTCGACATGAACCAAGATGTCGCCGATTTCAGGCATTTTGCTTTTGACGAGTTCCTTGGCGCGATGACCGATCTCGTGCCCCTCTTGCACCGCCAGAGCGGGACTTACCTCAATATGAAGGTCAATATTGTAGAACATACCCATTTTTCGTCCCAAGATTTTTTCAGTGTCACACACTCCAGGTACGGTTCTTACGATATCTCGAATTCTTTGAATGATATCCTCCGGCGGCATAATGTCGAGCATGTCTCGTGTCGAGCTCAAGACGACTTTGCTGGCTGCATAGGCCATGATGAGTCCAACGAGGATGGCGATGATGTCATCGATGGTGGAGAGCTTTTCCCCGCCGAATTTGATGAGGAGGGAGCCAAAGAGAACGCAGGAAGTGGCTGCTACATCGGTGCGGTGATTGAGAGCATCCGCTTCCAGCGCCCGGCTGGAGATTTGCTTGGCGGTTTTGTGCAGAAATCGATACATGTATTCCTTGACGAGTATCGATAAAGCCGCCACGATAATGACCGATTGAGTTGGGACGGAATGCGGATCGCCCAATTTTTGAAACCCGCCGACAATAATACCACCGGCAGTGGCCAAGACGAACACACCCATAACGCGCGCGATCTCGGTTTCGATTTTGCCGTGGCCATAAGCATGCTCGGCGTCGGGAGGCTTGCTGGCGAGGTGTAGAGCGAGAAAAAGAGTCAAAGATATGCCCACGTCGGTCAGGTTATTCAGTCCATCGGCAAAGAGGGCATAAGAGTGCCCAAACCAGCCGGCTATTGCTTTGGCGGTGAAGAGGATAAAGTTCAACAACAAAATAAGCCGCGCCGCCCGTTTGGCAATGAAATAGGGATCAGCGCGCTGTGATGTGATGGGGTTGTTTGGGTGCACTCTAAAGCGTCCCTCTCTTCTCAATCCATTGAATGTTTTAATTGTTTTCCGCCTTTTGCAGGACGAGCCAATTTCCGAAAGAAATCTGAGGATTGCAAACCAAAAAATGGGGCCGCGAATCGGGCCACCTTGGCGGGGAAGCTTGGAAGGTAGGTGAAGGCTGCGGTACGACTTTGAATAGATTGAATTCGACTTACCCTCCGTGTTCTCAGGACCTCAATGGCTTACTTTTTTTAGGTGCAGGCAAAACCTGATGATCTCATCAACGATGTTGGCAGCCACGGTGTCCGGGACGCCGTCCACATGCCTGGACTTTAATCGCATGTCGCACATTTCATTGATAAAATCCACCACCAAGAGATCGCCGTTTTGATCCACTGCAATTTCCGTGGTAAAAAAGTCGATGTGGGAAATCTTGGCAATGCGCTGAACGGTTTCGATTATTTTGTGGGAAAGGATTGTCTCCAGCTCCTCCGGTTGAACCTGGCTGTACAGATGGGTCAAGTCATCCCACCAACAAGGGATGACCTGACCAAGAATGTAGAAAACCCTAAACCAGCCGCGGTGTGCGCCGAGAATTTTGGGAATCACTTTTTGCTGTAGAATAATTTTGCCGGTTTCGCTGGTTTTTAGCGCCGAAGAGATGTCATGAGAGGAGACGGCATCCAGCACAACGCCTTCGCCGCCCCCGCCTTCGGAAGGCTTGATGACAAAGGGCGTCCCCAATTTTGCAAGCGCCAGGACATGCATGGATTCCGGATGATCTTCGGTGGACACAATGATGCCGTAAGGCACGCGGACATCGATATTGAGTAGCTCCAAGTGCATGGTCGCTTTGTCGCGGCACCATGCCATGGCGCGCGGATCGTTGATGAGATAGGTTCCCCTACTTTTTAGACTGGCCAAAAATAGAGACAGGCCGGGATTGTTATCGGAGGCTCGATCGACGATCAATCGGCAAGTGAAATCTTCTTGCGCGTAAAGCTTGGCAAAAGCTTCCAAGTCACCCGGCCCAAATGCCTGGACGTGCAAACGCTTCTTGATGGCTGTTTGCGTCAGTTGGGCGACAAAATCGCCATCATACTCCCAATCCCACAAAATGATCAGATCAAATTGTAGGCGTGAGGGTACAAACTTACGCTTAAGTCTCTCAAGGATGGTCAAGGCTAATATAGCACTTCTTGCATTTCTTCTACCGGTGACATAAGGGCGCAGCCATTCTTGCCATTGGCCGCTGCTTTTTGCGTTTTTTTGCCCCCTGCTTGTTTGACCTGAGGATAGACAAAAACTCGACCAGCGTAGTTCCGCATGACTACGGCTTCATCGGTAATAGACTGGACGTAATTCGGCAACAGCGGTATTTTACCGCCGCCGCCAGGAGCGTCAATAACAAAATGCGGCACACCCAAACCGGAAGTCCAGCCGCGAATGCCGTCGATGATTTCGAGGCCCTTTTCGACGCGGGTGCGTAGATGTTCGGTGCCGCGCACATAGTCCGCCTGGTAGATATAATATGGCCGCACCCGAACTTTGAGCAGTTTTTGCATCAATAGCTTCATTACTGCCGGATCGTCATTGACGCCTTTGAGCAGAACTGTTTGGTTACCCAAAGGGATTCCGGCGTCCGCCAAAAGGTTGAGCGCTCTCGACGATTCTGCGGTGATTTCATCCGGATGGTTGAAATGCACGTTCATGTACAACGGATGATAGCGCTTGAGCATATTCGTTAGCTCCGGCGTGACTCGCTGCGGCAGAAAGCACGGCACTCGCGAGCCGATGCGGATGATTTCCAGATGCGGAATGGCCCGCAAGGATTTTAGGATATATTCTAATTTTTTGTCAGCCAAAAGCAACGGATCGCCGCCGGAAAGGATCACGTCGCGGACCTCCGTATGCGTGCGAATATAGTTGATTCCATCTTCAATATAGCGCGGATTGATTTTGCTGGGGTCGCCCACTTTGCGCTTGCGGGTACAAAAACGGCAATAGGAAGCGCAGACGTGCGAGATCAAAAATAGCACTCTATCCGGATAGCGATGCACGATGCTCGGCACCGGCGAATCTTCGTCTTCCGCTAAAGGGTCGGAAATGCCACTGTTCTCATCCAGTTCGGCAAGATCGGGCACCACTTGGCGATAAATGGGATCGCCTTTTTCTTTTATCAAACTGGCGTAATAAGGTGTAATGCGAATTTTAAAGGACTTTTCAAGCTTTCGTACATCCTCTACGTTTAAACCAAAAGCTTGGGCAATCTCTTCCGGTTTGGAGAGACTTTGCTGGAGAATTTGTTGCCATTCTTCCATGGTAGCTTCGACTCCTTTCAGTCGAAATATTTTGCATAGATCACGCGATCATCGCCCGGCTTGTAAAACCCGGCGATGCGCGCCACTTCTTGGTAATCTAAGCGCAAATAGAATTGACGCGTGGGTTCGTACTTCGGTTGAGATGAAGTTTCGATGATGATGAGTCTTCCTTTTTCCTCCTTCACTCTGTTTTCCAACCAGTGGACCATTTGTTTACCATAGCCACGTCCCTGCTCCTGCGGACTGACGGCCATCCAATAAAGGTCGTATGTTCCGTAGGTCAAAGGCGTCGGTCCGAAGCATAGGTAGCCGACTACCCGGTGGTCATCATTTTCGGTGACGATGATCGTATAATCTTTTTGTTCAGGTCGATCCAAGTAAATGTCTATCAGCTCCTCGGCAACTCCAATCTCCTCCTTGGTAAACATGTCGGTTTCTTGAATCAGATTAAGGACCGTCTCGCGGTCCGCTTTTTTCATCAAACGGATCAAGTAAACTCCTTTCGCGTTCTGGCCGTTTCCAGCATTTGCCGCCAAAAGTCTTGGTAGTCGATTCCCGCCGCTTTCAAGGCGCGCGCATAGCCGGCGCCGCGGCTGATATCGGGATTGGGATTGACTTCGAGAATGAACGGTTGGCCGTCGGCATCCATACGAAAATCCACCCGCGCGTAATCGCGGCAGCCCATCATGGCATAGGCGGACTTGGCCATGCTCTGCAATTTTTCTCGGGTGGCGTCATCGATTTTTGCCGGACAAACGGGCACTGTCGTTTTATTTAAAATATGGTCATCGAACCACTTGGCTTCATAGCCCAGTATACGCGGCTGATCGGCCGGCATGGTGGAGAAATCGATCTCTGAGACCGGCAACGCCTCGGGCCGACTCTCACCGCGAACGGCGACGTTGAATTCTCTGCCCTCAACAAACTCTTCCACCATGGCCGGCTGTTTGTAGATGCTTACCATCTTCTTTATTTGCTCCTTCAAGCTTTCAGGATTCGACACCACGGAATCCGCATAGACCCCAAGACTGGCGTCTTCCGAGTTGGGTTTGACGATCATAGGAAAGCTCAGGTTTTTCACCTGGTCCAAATGATCTGCCAATACGCCCTTGACAACGGGAAGACCGTGAGATTGCAGAATGGCCTTGGTCTTGAATTTGTCCACGCAAAGAGCCAAAGTTCGGGAGGGGCCACCCGTGAAGGGGATATCCAGCAGCTCAAACAATCCGGCCACACCGGCCTCAAATTTGGGACGACCGCGAAAGCCTTCGCATAGGTTGATGATCACGCCGGGCCTTACGACTCCAAGCCGGCGGAGAAAGCCTGTCAGACTGCGTCGCAAAGGCAGCATGATGGCCCGATAACCAAGATTCGAGACCGCATCAAAGACGTCCTGCGCCGCTTGCTGCACGGACTCTTCGGATACCCTCTCATTGCTGCGGCCAGCAACGGGCTCGTAGGCGTTGTAGACAATGCCCACGAGAAAATTTGTGCGCATCATGGCCTCATTCCGTACCGGGCAAGCGCTTCGTCCACGACGCGTTGTATGAGAGCAGAATAACCATAGCCGGCCGTGCGCGCCGCTTTGGGCAGACAGGAATTATCTTCCGGATTGGGAAGGATGCCGGGCAATGGATTGACTTCGAGAATATGAGGTATTTCCGCATCGTCCAATCGCACGTCAATGCGGCACCAGTCCCGAATGCGCAGTACCTTGCAGGTTTGTCGCACGACCGATTCGATGCGATTCTTCAGGTCTGGTGTAACGTCAGCCGGACATTTGAAGATGGCCAGCGGCTTTTCCCGTGTGTCCCAAATCCATTTGGCCTCGTAGGAATAAATGGGAACCGCGCCTTCCGGCAATTGACTGTGATCGATCTCGACAATGGGCAGAATCTCCACATTCGGATAATTGCCCAAAACGCCTACGGTAAATTCGCGCCCGCTCAAAAAGCGCTCGATGATGACCGGCTGTTTGTAGGTGCCGATCGCCTCGTTCACGCGTTCATGCAAATCGGCTAAAGTGTAGACCACCGAATTGTTCTTGATGCCTTTGCTGGAACCTTCGTAAAGGGGCTTGATAATGACCGGAAGTTTGATCTTGGTTGGAATTTCATTTACGGATTCGACGACCCAGAAACCGGGAGTGGGAATTCCATTATAAGACAAAATCTCCTTGGCGCGGGATTTGTCCAAACAAAGGCTCAAAGTGAGCGGATCAGAGCCGGTGTAGGGTATGTCCAGGATTTCGCAGAGAACGGGGATGTGGGATTCGCGATTGGGACCGAGAAGTCGTTCGGCGATGTTGAAGACAAGGTGGGGTTTTTGTTGTTGGAGCCTGTAAAAGGCGTACTCATCCGATTCGATGGGAATGACATTCCATCGCTCTTCTAACGCTTCTTGTACAGCTAAGATGGTTTCATCGGAGTCGCATTCAGCCAGCAGATCAGGCGGCGGAGGTTCATCATCATCCTCCGTGATTTCTTGTCCGGCTAAACGATGCAGGGATGTTGCCATTCCGGCTTTCGAGGAATAAACCAATGCAACTTTCATCGTCGGTATTTGCTTCCTTTACAGGTCAAGCGCGGACTTGCATTTACTACTAAAGACCGCATTCCGCTGCTTTTATTAAGGCGCAAATATAGATATTTTGCAGTAAAAGTCAAGCCTTTTTTTGAATATTTTTCTATAGGTTGAAACGTGGTCGCAAGAATGTACAATATGTAGTGTCCGACGATCAAGTAACCAAAGCTCTTGACGATCTGGGCGGCACAAACAAAAACGCCTCGTCCATCTGGCCGGGCGAGGCAGTTTGTTCGTTTTGCGCTGTGCTGTAAAGTGACGGACCACCATCATTGGTTGTTAGCTAAAGTCCACAAAAGAGCAGCAATCAAAGAAGACACCACCCCTATAATAATACCCAAAAGGTTCTGGCGGATGAACACCAGAATACCTTTTCGTCTAGCCCAATTCAATTTTGGATGCAGGAAAAACTCCTGCTGAAGTCTAATGCACTTTGTGTACACATTTTCCCACTTGTCGAAAGCCGGGACAGAATTGTCGACATCCTGCTCGCCTTCAAGTCGCCTCGCCTCAGTTGAACCGGCTCGTATTTCGTTAAAAAGGTGATGTAGCCGAAGATCAAATTCTCCGTTATCAAGAAAGCTGGTATTCAACTTGCACAGAATATCGTACTGCTTTCTTGCCTCCTTAACTCTGAGCTTAAACAAATCCAGGCAACTTCGTTTCAAATGACTGAATGCTTCTGAGACAGCTTCACTTTCTGCTTATTTCAATGCCCAGTGACGGGAAACATGATCAAAGGCGGCATTCATTTCGAATAAAGTCTCAGCGGGAAGAACGTTCTGCGTCTGGACGTCGCTGTATAAGAGCTTCACGTACTGGTGATAAAAGGCAAAAAGCTCCTCGAAGGTAGTGGGGCGGCGTTTTGAGGGAGCTTCCATCAGCGTATTGCTTTTCTTAATTCGCTTTCAACTACCTCATGGTGGACAGTCTGATCCCCCAGGACATTCCCCCTACCAATGAAAGGGAAAAAAGAAACGATTCGCATTACTTGATGAAATTTGTTTTCAATCCTTCGACGGCGCTCGTCTATGGGCATCTGTCGAATCTCCTCAATTGATTCACCTACCTCTTTCTCAACGGCCATCTCAAAGTCGGTTTTTGTTTCCATTTGACTCTCCATCAGGAAACCATTTGACTTGCATTCGTCAAGCCGAATGGGGTAGAACTTGTCTATATGGCATCTGGATAATTATCTCATCGTCCCGCCGTTAAACTCATCCACTAATTGCCGGCAATCTACATATTTTGCAGTAAAAGTCAAGCCTTTTTTTGAATATTTTTCTATAGGTTGAAACGTGGTCGCAAAAATGTTCAATATGTAGTGTCCGATGATCAGAGAATCAAAGCATTTGACGATCTGGGGCGGCACAAACAAAACCGCCTCGTCGGTTTGGCCGGGCGAGGCGGTTTGTGCACCATGAATCTTTGGAAAAGTCGATAGACTCCTGTTAGCGGGTGATCAATCCATTTCGGCTGCTCACTATTTGTCGATTTCCTTTGCGCATTCAGGCAAAAGCAGGTATAGTCTGCCCGACGTTTGCATTGATCTCAAATTCGGGGGGAACTTGCATAAGCTTCTTCACGGCGCATTGATCGGCGGCGCGAATAACTGCTTCTTTGTACTTTTCCGGAAAGCCTTCCGGCAAGTTTATGTCTAACGTGATTTTTTTAACCATGTAAGTGAATGGATCCGTATCCATTTTTTGGACAATTTCCAGACCCTTTGTGGGAATGCCGCGCTGCTTGCAAAAGCTTAACACGTAAATACCGGCGCAGGTGCCGATGGACGCTAAGAATAATGCAAACGGCGGAGGCGCGGTCCCGTCCTGATTGGTAGCGATGGTGAATGGGCCGTACTCCGCATCGACTCGGAGATTACCAGGAAACTTGACTATGAGTTCCAAATTTACCTCCTTGTTTTTCTCGTGTGAATTTGCTAAAGTGAAGTGTTAGATGTGTCCGTGCAGCAAAGGATTCAAGAGCCCATTTGCGGAAAGTGGGCAGAAGACCTTTTTGTCAGCGGCTCGAGCCCTTTGATCGCAGAGCGGAGAAGCCGCTTCACATTTCATAAGAGCGAGCAAAGGTTCTCGATTCAGCAATCGGCTTGAATCGACAGATTGTCATTCAAAGAGGGAGGCGCCACCATGGATACCGTGACCAAGTATTGCGACGCGACGTGCATTTGCATTGTGCTGATCATTGCCCTAATCATCCTCTTTGTCATTGTCTCGCGAAAAATCAATGTTCAGGTTACACAAACTCAGGGGCAGTCGGCGACCGCAGCGCAGAAGACCTTATGGGCCCTCGTCAAGCAGAAAATCGTCATATTCTCTGTCTCTGTCGTACTGACGCTGACATTAACAATAAGCCTCGATATTGCATTGAATTTGAAAATCTTTGCGACGCTATGTTCGATGATGAATACAGATGGTGACGGTGCAGAATGCGTACAGCATGGAGAAACCAAAACTATCACGAAAAGCAAGTATGACACGGATCCTGCGAACGATGTGTACATAAAGGGCGGTTTGAATGAAAAACAACTGGCTTTGTTAGACACGGTTTTGATCCACGAGCTGTATAACGGCGGCATTCGGCTTTCAGGTTTTCAGCTCAAGGCGATAGTGGAAGATGACCAGCAAGTTCTCGCAGCCTATAGTCGGTGGCGCACCTGCAAAGACCTGATGCGTTCCAATGGGAACGTTATTTATCCGGTGGAAACGAAATGAAGGGCGGTAGACAAACTCCAGAGATGAGGTATTCAGGCATTGGCGAATCAAAAGCAATTGACCATTGAGGTTCCTGCGCCTTTCAATTTCGAGGCGGTGATCATCACCCACGGCTGGTTTCAACTGCCGCCCTTTTATTGGGATGGCCAAACCAAGACGCTAAATTGGGCAGTCAAGTGCGATGACGCTTCGCCCATACTGGTACAGATTAGCCAAAACAAATCCGCGGCCAAAAAGAAAAAGCCGGAAGTGACTCTGGGTTTACCCGACGGGGTGGATGAACATGTCGAAAATGAAATCATTCGCAGATTCCGCCATGTTTTCAATTTGGACTTGGACCTGACGGAATTTTACAGGATATGCACTCAATACCCCATTCTCGACCAAGTTTTCGCTCGCGGCATGGGCCGTTTGATGCGCGGCGAGTCGCTTTACGAAGATGTTTTCAAAAGCATCTGTGGGACGAATGTGCAGTGGCGCCAGGCAGTCAAGATGATACAGGCGATTGCCCAACTTGGCGACACTGTTCCCGGCACGGAATATCATGTCCATCCTACCCCAATGCAAGTGCTGAACGCCGGCGAAACCTTTTTGAAAGAAGTGGGCCGAGTCGGCTACCGCAGCGGCTATTTGCTGCAGTTGTGCGAGCGTTTTGCCGATGGTGAAACCGACGCTCTTCGTGCTGAACGGGGTGAGATGCCTTATGAGGAATTGAAAAAGTATTTTTTGGGCTTCAAGGGAATCGGCAAGGTCACGGCAAGATATCTGATGGCCCTGTATGGCCATTTCGATGAATTGGCTGTGGACAGTCTCGTAATCTCTTATATGACTGATCGGCACTTTAATGGTGTCCGCCCCACGGAAAAGCAAGTGGAAGATTTCTACGCCAAATTCGGTCGGTGGCGATACTTGGCCTATTGGATGGAATTTATCATCTCCGGAGGCTGGGTGCCGGATCAAAAATAGGAGCAACTCCTCTAAGCGATCAAAAGGCTAGAGAGTAACTTGTAACTTTCTTAACTTGAGGCGCAATTTTCAATGCTGCCTCTTTTGTTGTGTGAACGCCGATTCCTGACGCCTATTTTCCAGGGTTGATACCATGAAGAACGAAATATTAGAAGCTGTTCATTTAGATAAGTCACAATTTTCCATCGGTACCCTCGTCGATGATTTCTGTGAAAGGGAGTATTGGCTTTCGAGACCTGTTGTCGAGAGGTTCAAGCAGATCGAGATTCTGAGGATAATAAACTATGGCGATGGTGCTACCGCAAGACTTCAAAGATTTTTTGAAATTGCTCAACTCGCATCGGATTAGATAACTAAATGGCTGCGGATTAAGAGAAAGCCGAGAGAGAATGAATTCCAAAGAGCGAGTGTATGCGACCCTGCGGCGCAAGCCGGTCGACCGCGTTCCCATCTGGATGTGGTTTCACCCGGATACTTTGCAACGCCTGAGTAAAGAACTGGAAATTCCCATGGCGAGCGTAGCCGAAGCCCTTGGTGACGATATTCGTCAAGCCTGGGTCGGTAACAACTATGCCATGGAAGGCATCGTCCACCCGCACGAAGGCGATTCGCACACAGACGATTGGGGCATTCGCTGGGTCAAAGTGGGGGCGTTCAACCAGATCGCTTCTTCGCCTTTGGCCGTCGCCGATGATGAACAGATTCGCAATTATCACTACCCTTATGCGGAGACTGACCGGCTCTTGCGAAACATGGAACCGGTCATGGCAAAAAAAGAGACGCATTTTGTCGGCTGCGATATCTCGCCTTGCTTGTTCGAGATGGTTTGCCGGGTGCGCGGCATGGAAGCCATCCTTACGGATCTGGCGGAAGCTCCGCAAAGGGCGCAGCTTCTTCTTCAACAAGCCGGCGACTTTTCTCTGCATTTGGCACGTCGCGCTTGTGATCAACTGGCTATCGACTGGCTATGGACGGGCGACGACGTGGGCGGACAGCAGTCCATGATCATGAGTCCAGCAATCTGGCGGGAGATGATCAAGCCGCTACTATCAGATATTTTTGCCGTCGGCAAGGCGCACGGGCTTTGGGTCGCTTATCATTCCTGCGGCTCCATCCGGCCCATTATTCCGGACTTGATCGAGATCGGTTTGGACGTGCTCAATCCCATTCAGTGCAATTGCCCGGGGATGGAGCCGCATGAGCTCAAGGAGGAATTCGGCGACCAGCTTTCCTTTTTCGGTGGCATTGACACACAGGATTTGCTGCC
>DYKH01000430.1 GCA_020722685.1 Caldithrix sp.
TGGTAACTGCGCGATCGAGCATTTTCACAAATCACTACGACACCTGCACAGTGCGCGTCCTAAAGTGCGACATCGCTCTCATCAAACCGAACGGGTCTGAACTCGGTGAGGACAAGGAAGAGACCGACGGCGAAGTATTGACTGTCAACGTAGACGATGATGACGACGATGGAGGCGCTGGAGATGACGGTCAAACATCAATCGTCTCGGATAAGGATGACACGAATGGCGTGGCAAATGAGAATGACCTTCTGGCGATCAAGTTGCACAAGATCGTTCCCACGGTATCGGGCACCTACAAGTTAAACTTCGATGATACCCATATCGCGCTCTGGCAACAGAGCAACAAGACTCAAACGGTTGTCAGCGACGTAACCACATTCGATTCCGGTACTGACACCACGGTGTACGTTGAAGGCAAAGTTGCGCACGGCAATGCGACCGGAGACATGATCACCCTTAACTTCATCAAAGACGGCAACACCATTGCAACCGACAAAGTAAAAGTCATCGTCGCCGATCCAGTTTTTGCGCTCTTCGGACACGGCGGAAACGGAGACGGCGCTCTCACGACGTACCTTGATGCCAACAAGAAAGACATTCGCACCGATCCCTATATCGTCAAGGGGGAAGACGAAGCCTCGAATGATCGCTATTACAGCGTCTACAGCTGGAACACGGAAAAGAAGGCGAAAATCGCCATGGCAACGGACGATGCCACGGTCGTCTATCACGGCCATTCAAATTATGGTTTGGGTTATTCCTTCACAACCGGCAACACGAATATTGCCGCGTTCGTCAACATCGCCGAAGCCCTTGTCCCGATAAACTGGCCCTATCTCCGGGACCATCAAGAGCATCCGAGCCTGATGATCCAGGATGCGGAATACGGCGATGATACAACCACGCAAGAACAGTATGATCCAGTTGGTGTCGATTTCACGATTCATGGTCACCTCGGTAATTACCCAACGGTTCGGTACTTTTCCCAGTCTGGAGACTGGACTTGCCATCTGTTCCGGGGCACCAACAAATGGCACGACTATCATGAACCGCCGAGTCCGACAAATCCCGATGACGATACCATTCGACTTATCGTGAAGGCCGGTTCCTCTGATATGCCGGCAAAGAACTGGAAGAGAATTTACCTCGTTTCCTGCTTCAGCGGTCCGTATTACTACTTTACGTTCAACCACGGCGTTCTGTTCTATACATGGAAGCCGGTGTATTGTGATAGCGTCTGCCCCCGCGAGTTCATCAAAGCCGTCATCGAGGGCAAAGACAACAACGGGATCCTTGACGCGATCAATGCAGTCACCAGCGAAGAAGGTCAACCCATCAACGACTATCATGCGTTTTAGAGGAGTCTCGACATGAAACAACTCATCACCATCTTTACGGTCGCCCTTGTCATTGCCCAGTTCCCTGTAATTTCAGAAGAGAATGCGCCCTCCGGCGCAACCGAGCAGATGATCAAAATGTTGCCAGCATTGAAAAACGCCACGGGCAAGAAGAAGGATCAATTAGTCGCACTGTGCCGGGTTGACTGCATGACTCTAGGGGATACGCAAAAGGTCGCTACGGTCTTCAATCTTTCGGACGAACAAGACAGTGCGACGCTACACGAATTACTCTCGGAAGAGGAAGCCAGGGAGATTCAAGGCCAGTTGTGTGTTCTCTTTGCCGCATTCGGAGAGCAATCTATTCGGTGGCTTTTGGGACACTACGACCAGGCTTCTCCGTTGGCGAAGGCCAACATTATTCACAAAATGCATTATCTGGAATTCAAAGAAGTTTATGAATTCCTCGCAAGCGCGCTTAAGGATAAGACTACGGTGCCCAACAGGAGGGCACGGGCCACAGCCCCAGCGGGATACATTGACGAACGAGTCTGTGACTATGCTTTCAGCAAACTTGCCTGGAAAATAAAACAATCTGGCGGAACATTGCCGGAGGCAGTGACATCAGGGTTCATAAATCCATTTGAGTCCACAGAAAAGAGGGATCAGAAGATCAACGCTTTACAGTCCTACCTTTCCGGTTCCGGAAGTGGAGAGTGGTCAAAGTTACTCCTCAAGAAACCATCCGCCAAACCTTGACATTCCTCCGGCGCTATCGCGCCGTCGTTGCCCCGCTCCGCCGTATGTCACGAGCCGTGCTTTGCCGTTCACTACCGTTCACGGCGGCACGTCCGCGCGTGATACGCTTCTACGCGGTTGATCACGGAAGTTGCTATTGAAGACCCCTCCTGCGTTCATACGAACTACGGCGGGCAGGCTGTTTTCCCCCTTTGGAAACCCCCTTCCTGATCCCCTCTTTCGAAAGGATTGACATAGAGCCGGTGCAGACTAATGTATGCTGGTTCAGCGTTGTCTGAAGCAAATGTCGGATGTCGGGACGTGACCCTTATGATTTCTCCGAAGCGTGTTTCCCAGATCTATTATCCCAGTCTGGCCTTCGCCCGCTCGCCCGCGATCTCCGCGCAGGCGTTACCGGTAAATCCATGACGTTATTGCACGCGCTATTAAAGAGCCCAGGCCTCATCACAGTTGCTGCGAAAGAGAAGAACGGCCGTCCCGTCAGGCTCCCCATACCCTGAACGCGCCCGTGATGCGCGTTCGCCCCTTCGGAGCGCTCCCGCGCGTGTATGTTGGGTTGTAAGGAAAAACCTTACAGGGCGTGTAAGGAAAATCCCGATAGCGGGTTTTGGG
>DYKH01000105.1 GCA_020722685.1 Caldithrix sp.
GTAATCCTTATAAGACTTCGCTTACCCTGCCGTTGGCAGACTTTTGTTCTTGTGTTCAAAGACGCCTGAATCATAACTCATTTCTAAACCGGCCATAGACGTTGACACAAGGGTGCTACACTTTCTCAGCATGAACAAGATACTTTAGCAACCGGTCGGACAGGACCTTCACGCCGATGCCGGCTCCCTGAGGAATTTCGATAAAGCCATCGGCGTCCAGCACCACCGGCGGCTCCACGATGTCTTCCAGGAAATAACGGCTGGTCTCGGAGGTGTCGCCGGGAAGGTTGAAGCCATTGGCAGCTTGCAGATGAATGTTCACAGCCCGACCGATGCCGGTTTCGTCCATGCCGCCGGACCAGACGCCGATTCCATTCGCGGCAGCAAATTGAGCTATGCGCACCGCCTCTTGCAGTCCCCCCACTCTGCCTTGCTTGATGTTGATGATTCGACAGCTTCCCAGAGCAAGGGCTGTTTCGGCGTCCTGCAGGTTGTGTATGGATTCGTCCAGACAAAGCGGGGTTTTCAGACTCTTTTGCAGAATCGAGTGCTGGTAAATATCGCTGTAAGAAAGAGGCTGCTCGATCATCATGAGATTGAACGCATCGAGCTGCTGAAGATGCGTGGTGTCTTCCAGCCGATAGTCACCGTTGGCATCCACCATCAGCATGATGTGCGGGAAGCGCTCCCGAACCGCTCGCACCCATTCGATGTCTTGGCCGCGTTTGATCTTCATCTTGATGCGGTGGTATTTTTTGGTCACTGCCTCATCCACAGACGAAAGCAATTCCGGAATGGTGTTTTGCAGTCCGATGCTAATCCCGGACATGATTCTCTTCCTTGGCCAACCCAGGAATTCGTGCAGGGGAAGCTCGTTGCGCTTGGCAAACAGATCGATGAGGGCGTTTTCCACCGCGGCTTTGGCCATCTCATGGCCGCGCACCTGGCGGAAGCGATTATCCAATTCGCCAAGCGTGATTTCCGGCTTGACCAAAGGCAGCAAGAATTCCTTGATAATGTGCCGAGCGGTTCCAACGGTTTCGGAACTGTAGAAAGGATCCGGATCGGCCACGCACTCGCCCCAGGCGGTGATACCGTCAGCGGAAATCTTCAATAGAAGCGCCTCTTTGTACGCCCAGGTAGCGCTACTGATGGAAAAAGGTTGCACAAAGGGCATCTTGATGATCAGTAGATCCATGCGCTCGATCTTGCCTATCTTTGCTTCTGCAATATTCATCCAATCGGCTTCCATAATTAGAAACCCAAAATAGAATAGGCCACTTTCAACAAATCAAAACGCAACAAACCCATTTGCTCAATAGAAGGGCGGCTGGCCGCTACCCGAAGGTTCGTCTTGCCCTCTTGCAATCAGAAATAGTTTTCTGAGGCTCGCTCCCATCCTATCCAAGGAATGCGCCAAAAACCTTTAGGTGGTGAAAAATATCTCAAGATTTCCCCGCTTTATCAACCTTGGTCGTGCCATATTGCCAGGAGTGCGCTCTTTTCTGACTGCTGAATTCTGACCGCTGACTCCTTCCATAGCTTCCACGATCTATTTCTTCGTGGCCACCGGTTCCCACTCGCCAAAAGCTTCGATTTCCACTTTCACTTGCGGGTCACTTTGCCAGGTCTCATTGGAATTATAGTACCAACCCAAATACTCCGAATCGCCGCCGCCTTGCGTGGTGATGAGAAACCGATTGGGCAGATTACCGATATTCAAAGCGCGCTCACGCGGCGTGGCCTTATCCCCGCCTTGTGGATCCATCGGAATCCAGCCATAGTTGGGCAAATAGACTTCCGGCCAGCGGTGAAAGACGTCGTCAAGGCTGGCATCATCGCCGCGCACGACGATGGAGCCGACATAGCGGGCCGGCAATCCCGCGGCCCGGCACAGGGCGATGAAGCTAAAGGTGTATTCGGAACAAGAACCCGTGCGGCGCTTGAGCACCACCGGCGCTACGTTCCAGCCGCCTTCTAACTTGTATTCCACGTTGAGGCGCACGTAATCGAAAATCTTGCGGGCAATCCAGTAGGGATTCTTTTCCTCGCCGACGATCTTTTTCGCCAAATCCTGGATGTACGGATCGTCCAACAGGTATTTGCTGCCGTTGGTTGTATACAGATCACGAATCTCCTTGGGAATATCAGCCAGCGTCCCGCAGCGATCGGGAAAGATGAAATAGCGAATATCGCTGATGGTGGTTTGCACCGTCATCACCGACTGAAGCCGGGACTCTGCCGGCTCGTTTCGATATTGGAAATGCGCAATAGGCTGACCCCAATGGTCCTTGACACTTTTTCGGTCCTTGGGCGAGAATTGAATGCCGGTAATTTTCTGCTGCGGTTTTTCTTCGGGAATCGCAATGTACACGTCCAGGCTTCGCAGCTTCCCTTGCCCATAAATTTTGGCCTCATGGGTGAAGGTGACGCTGCAAGAGCGCGGATTGCTCAGTTTGTAGGTTTCCTGATCCTGTCGCACCAGTCGATAGACTTCATCATTTTGATAGTCCACATTCAACAGGTTTTGCCCATCCCAGGCCAATCCGCGCGGGTAAGGTCCGGGAGATTTGAGGACGATGATCACCTCACCGTTGCCGGGATCGATCATGTACAACTCATCCGTCATGCGGTCGCTGCACCAAAGATAAGCGCCATCAAAAGTCAATCCTTGAGGCGACGAGGCCGGCGCAGCAAAAGACTGCACCGCCGTGCCATCGTTCATGTCGATCTTCATGATCTGCTTTTCCTGGCTATCGCACACCCACAAGGTGTGGCCGTCCCATGCCAAACCATCGGGACTGGAGGAAGGAGCATCGATGGTCTTAAGGATAGTACCATTCTGCGCGTCGACCTGAAAGAGCTTTTTCTGCTTGCCGTCGCCGCACCAGAGGGCATGGCCGTCCCAGGCCAGACCCAAAGGCCAGAATCCGGGAGAGGGGATTTCAGCAAGCTTTTTGCCGGTCTGCGGATCGATCTTGAACAGCCGATCGGCCTTATAGTCCGCTACCCAGAGATACTGACCATCGAAGGTCATGCCGGTGCAAAAACGGCCGGGCGCGGCAAACTTGTTCATAGTTTGACCAGGAAAAGCCAATAATCCAGCGAAGTAGAGCAGTAAAAACGAGATGACATAATTTAGCGTTCGCATGATGAACTCCTTCCTTCGGTCTACAAAAGTAAGCATAGAATGAGATTTCGACGGCTCAAGAGAGTGCTCTCACAAAGGCTTTACTATCTCTCTTGATTGAATATGCACAAAGCACAAGAAACAGATGATGACAGAAATTGTTTTGATATTTTCGGCTTTTAGAGTAAATTCACCGCCACCAAGATGGCGTAGATATGAATATTTAAGAAAAAGAAAAGAGAACTACAGATGACAGTTGTTCATGCGAGATTGATCGGCGAGGAAGCTGTTCTGCCTCGATTAGAATTAGACCAGATCGTCGCAATCGCTCGACAGAGCGAAGAAATTAGAATCGAGATTTTGCAGGATACACTGCCTGCAACAGGCATTATGCAGCTTGCCGAAAAAGGTGGAGCTTTCGACTGGCTTGCTGACGAGAAGGAAAGCTATACTGTGCACGACTTGAAGGTGCGTTACCGATGAAACGCGGGACATTGGTGCTCGTGCCTTTTCCATTCACTGATCTTTCAGGGCAAAAGCTTCGCCCCGCATTAGTTGTTTCGCGCTCCGATAGGCCAGGCAGTGATGTTGTGGTCGCTTTCATAACGAGCTATCGTGACGACTCGCTGTCCCCAACTGACTTGCTCATTACGACAGATCGTGCGGATTTCAAACTAACCGGTCTGAAAGCAAGTTCGGTCATCAAGCTTGATAAGCTGGTGACCATAGATTCTTCGATCATGCTTGGTGAGCTTGGCCTTTTGTCGCCGGCTCTACTAGAGCAGGCTAATGAAAAGCTCCGCTATGCATTAGATGTCTAGGAGCCGACGCATTTCGATAGAGTCGTAAGAGGACCACGGCTCGAGCGCTTTTGAGTTCGAATATTAGCCTTGCGACTTCTTACTCATGTATTCAGTCTCTGTCGATAAGGAAGGCCTTCAATTTTCATTTTGTCGCGCGCAATGATGAGAATTTTGACTATGAGACATCTGACCCGACAAGACTTATGGCATCGCCTGAGTCATCAAGCAATTTCCCACCTACATCAACCCCAACAACGGGCATAGAACCCGCAGCCCGAAGAATATAACAAAAAAGCTTAAAATATCCAGGATCACGCCGGCACGGATCATTGCAGTGATCGGCACCGCACCCGATCCATAGATGATGGCGTTGGGAGGCGTAGAGACCGGCAGCATGAAAGCCATGCTGGCGCCGAGACACACACCAATCGTCGGGGGAATGCCGCTCACTCCGGCGCTTTGCGCAACGGCAATCATGATCGGTATCAGCATATTGGCCGCGGCGGTATTGGAAGTCATTTCGGTCATCAGGATGGCGAGAAAAATAGCAATGGCGGTGATCGACCACAGCGAAGGCACTCCACTAAAAGCAATGAGCTTTTTACCAATCACGTCCGCAAGACCGGTTGAGAACATCATGCCGCCCATCGAGAGCCCGCCGCCAAAAAGGAGAATCGTACCCCAGTCAATCTTCACTGCTTGCGACCAACTAAGGGTGAAGCGCCGCTCCCGCCAACTAGTCGGCAACACGAACAGCAAAGCGGCCGCCACCAACGAGGTGACACCTTCAGGAAAATGGCTCTCCCAAAACTTGAATAGCAAGCTCTCCGGTCCCCATAAAGAAGCGATTACTCCAGGAAATATCCACAATAAGACGGCAAGTAAAAAAGCGAAAAGCGCATTTCTTTGTCCACTCGTCCAAGGGCCTTGCTGGGCTTTGTTGGCACGTAAAAAATCCACCAACCCCGGAAACTCTTTCACCCTTGGCGGATGCAGCTTCATCATCATCAGCAACAGCACCAGCCACATGTACAACATGATAGGTACGGCAACCAGCATCCACTGAAAGAAATGAATCCTCACATGCAGCAATTTGTCAAGCATGCCGATACCGATGAGATTCGGCGGGGTACCCACCGGGGTGCCAATTCCACCTACGGAGGCGGCGAAGGCCAGCGTCAACAGCAAGCCAACATTAAACCTGCTTGCAGAAGGCACCAACTCAGTCTTTTGTGTTAGCCGACTGATGGCAGAGATAATCCCCAGCAACACGGGATAAAGCATCGCGGTAGTGGCGCTATTACTAATCCACATGGATATGAGCAAGGGAATGAGCGCTATCGCCACCATCAGACGACCAGGGCTGTTGCCCACCCAACGCAGCGACAGGATGGCTAGGGCAAAGCGTTGGTCGAGACGCTGCTCGATCATCCCCTGTGCGAGCATAAAACTACCGAGAAAAAGAAAGATGATGGGATTGGCAAACGGAGCGAAAGCTGCGCTCGCAGTCTCAATGCCAAGAATGACGCACAATACGGGTCCCAAAAGCGCCGTTACCGGAATAGGAATGGCTTCGCCTATCCAGTAAACCAGCACAAGACCTACTACCGCAGCCAAATGATGCGCGGTAGGCGTTAAGGCGGGCATAGGTATTAATAAAAGGAAGACAAGAAACACCGGGCCTAAAAATAGGCTGATGGTGCGCCGGAGCCGATCAAAGCGTTGTTCAGCAGCGGAGGCCGCTTCGGTGATCATTTCTTGCGGCATTGCAGTGACTTGACGAAAGGCCATCGTTTCCTTCTTAGCATCTAAGCGGTAGGCTATTAGACGGTAGGCTGTGGCCAAGGTAAGTCTAACAGCCTATAGCGTAAAAGCCTACAGCCTACAGTCCACGCCAGATTATATTCTCCCCGAAGCCGACTGAGAATTCGACTGCTGCATTCACAGCTTTAGCAAAAAGATTTGCTTCACCATATTTTCTTTCTTCGTTCCGACAAGCTTATTATAGGCTATCAGCTTGCCGTTGTGCGACCAAACCAGATTGGAGGGCGCATGATCGCTTGACTCGGTCAATCGCATGCTCTCGCCAAAGCGCGCACCGGACGTCACATCGGTTATGAAAATGCTGTTGTCACAAACGTAGCAAATCTGACCTCCATCCGGATGCCAGCGAACGCCGGTTTGCACGGGTGTGGAATGATGGGTGACCTGTTGCGGCTCGCCGCCCAGTGGAGAGATGAAGAACACCTGGTCGATGCCCAGACTGTCTTTGGCCAAAAAGGCGAGGCGATCTCCTCGCGGCGAGCAGCGAACCACGCCGCTGCATCCCGGATATTGCCTTTCTGCCGTAAAAGTCAGCCGGCGCTGCACCGTCCCTTTGGGCGGCATGGGGAAGGTCGTTTCGGTTCCTTCCAGCGGGCCCTCCTCTCCGGGAACGTCGATTCTGTCGGGAATGTCAACGATAAACACCTCCTTGACCGGTTCTCCTTTTGCATTGCGGACGGTGCCGAGAAACGACCGCGCGCGTTGCCAGTTTCCATCCGGTTTTTGATAGCCCCGCATTCCCACCCAGCTATCGTCCGCCGCGTGGCTGATTTCATCCGATCCGGGCTGGGGATTGGGAACCACTTTCACCACCAAAACAGAAAACCATTGTCCGTCGTTGTTTTCACCGCCAGAATCGTGGTCGACAATCACCGGCTTGATGGGCCGCGAAACGCCGATGGTGCGCAGGTTCAAATGTTCGCCAGTGCGATCCTCCAAAGCCTTCATAATGGCATCGTTGTAGGTATAGCCGATCCACTGGCCGTCCCCGCTCCACTCGTGACGGTGCGTCCCGCCCCGCAGTGCACCCGGGGTAAACGGCGGAGTGACGTCACGAGCATCCATAAAAATGGGCTGATTCGGCCGGCGGTCATCGACAATGACGCCCGTTCGCCGCCATTGGGCGTATGGACGCCAGGCGTTACAACTCGACAAGCCATGGATAAAAATCACCTTGTTCTCCACCGGATTGTAACTGGCGGCTCCTACACCCGGTCCGTATTCGGTTGCGTTTGTTATCTTGTACAACACCTCCGTTTTGCCCGTTTGGACGTTCACCCGTTCTATGCTTCTGCATCCGCCTATACCGCCGGCCTCGGTGCGCGTATCAAAGACCAACCATTGATCGTCGGGAGAAAAATTATCGTTATTGTCCAGATCGTGATTCTTGCCAGCATCAAAAGTCAATTGCATCACGGGTTCTCCTGAGGGTTTGCGACAAAAAGAAAAAACTGAAATGCCAATGAGTACAACAAAAAGACACCTAATTTTGGTCACGACCATTTGACTTGCTCCAACAATTTTGTCTTTTGCTCAAGGTTGAAAATGCGGTGGGCGTTGCCGCGCATAATCGGTTCAATCAGCTCCAACGCTGTGTCCAAACTCAGCCAGCCTTCTTCCACCAGTTCAGTCAATGCCAAGGCAATGCCCTGTCGGGCGATGGTGGCGTGTCCCAAAACGGGCTCCACCGGGACATAATCGCCCCCGAAAGTGAGTATCTTATTGGCCGGCGCGGTGAGCAAATATTTCTTCAAAAAATCCTTAGCGGCAATGGGATTGATGATCCAGGCCCAGCACATGTCCAGGTGGGCATTGGTGTAATGCTTGGCGACAGATATCAATTCTTCATAATAAGGGTAACAGATGTGCATGAAAACAAACGGCGTCTGCGGAGCCGCTTTACACAGCTCACAGGCCGAGCCGGGATTTTTTATCAGCCGCGACAACGGCATGCCGTTTTGCCCGGCATAGTAGCCGGTGTGCAGCTTGACCGGCAGCTTGTTCTCCGCAGCCTTGTTGACCGCGTACCAAAACAAATGATCCTCCAACGCTTTCTTTTCGCTGTCCATCAAAGTCTCCCCTTGCAGCCGTTTGCCGAAAACCGCCTCGACTTTTTCAGCGGGAACTTGCTCGTAGTCAATGTCGCGGCTGTAAGCATTTTGCGATTTCACCGCCACGGCATAAGCGGCGTACTTGCCAAACCACCAATCGATGACCCGATGCCAGTCCGATAAGGTGGCGACTTTCAATCCCGTCGGCGCGCCGAAGGTGTCAAAGCTGGGGCCGCTGAACATGCCGACAATGCTCAAATCCTGCATCAAGAGCGTCGGCATAAGGGACTCCTCAAAGGGCCTGGCGAGGCAATTCACCTGACAGGATTCGATGTTGGCGGCGTCGCCCAGCACTTGGGCGTAAAAGCCAGGTCGCCGTATTCTCTCATAACCAGCTTGTACTTGACGAATGGTTTTGGACGAGAGCTGCTCGACCCCGTACAAATCCCTGATAGCAATGGCCGTCGCTTGACCGTAGCCGGTGTTTTTCACTGCCGGCCAGTAAGGCTCCAACAGCTTCCACTTGTCAATGGGGTCAATGTTCGGGGAAAAAAACTTGTCGTATGCCTCTTTGGGCATTCCGGCGGTCAGCAGGTCCGAATTGAGGTAGTGGCTGAAAAGCATGGACCAATCATCGCTCTTGACACGTGGGTGGGCCGTACCGGACAGCCGATCTTTTTCTTCGATGAGATGCTCATGCGTATCGACAAACGGTGTTTGCCAGACCTGCGCAAAGATCTTTTCCCGCACGTCTTTCGCTCTACTGGTTCTCTTCGGTAGCGGTGGAGATTTGGTTTCGCTCGCTTGCACCTGCGGTCCTAAAACAGCCATTGCCCCAATTGCTCCGATCCCCTTTAGACTTGAGCGTCGCGACAGGAGACTATGTTCTTCCATTTGCACTGCCCTCACGTGGTAAGAGTTTGAGGTAAAAATGATATCAGTATGCCCACATGCCCGCAAGTGTATCCGGACGGAAAGCTCACGGAATCTTGAAAGTGTAGACATACCGCTTGAGATTCGCGGGTACTATATTCTGAACCTGCGCGTTGAGTCCGTTTTCATCTTTTCCGCTCGCGACAACCATGTCATCGATAACTGCAAACCAAGAGTTCTTGAAACCAAGTTGTTTGAAGCGTTTGACAAATTTCTTTGCAGATAGTGCACCCCACTCCCGATGGTATGTCACCTCTAAGGACGGATCTTCCGCTAACAGGTCCTGAAGCTCGTCCTCATACACCGGAGATTTACTTCGATTATTGAGATAGAACCGAACCAAACCCTCCTTTCTCGCTTTTTCGTGGGGTGGCAAAAAAGGGAGGCTTTCGATGACGCCATACTTCGCTTTTGCCCTTTCGAACTCTTCTTTTAACCGGTGGCGAATGTTGCTGCCAAAATGAAAGGCATACGTCTCCATTAATCCGTCATAGACTATTTTTCCTTTGAAAGGAAGCAAGACGGCCTTTACCATCATGGGAAAGTACGGTAGCATTTCCTCAAATGAATTTGTTATGCCAAGCACGCCATAGACCTTCGAGTCCTCGCCTTCCTGAAACAGAGCGCAGTACTTCTTGTACTGCTTGTAGATCACAAAACTGTCCTTAACATGGTTCTTCCATTGAAGAATTTGCCCCAACTCCGACTCTGTAAGGCCGTCAGGGTTTTCCTCATAGAAGCGGTCAATAACCTCGACATGGTCAAAAAGGTAATTTCTGACCTCCACTTTCCTTTTTCCGGCGGCTTCTTCAGGGACTCTCCTATCCTTTGCTGCTGGAGGAATCTCGAAATGTGCGTCCGTGAAAGCTATGAGGCTGTCGTAAAGCTTCCAAAACAGTCGTTGTTCTTCGAGTGAAAGTATCATTTCTTGACTCCAATTCAAACTTGAGATGAGTAGCAAAACTGGCGCTCAAATCAGTTTCAAGATACATCCCCACTTGGGAGGAAGCTCCACAACCAGCTTTGCGTCCTGCGATTCATGAACCCGATCCCCGTTCAGCAAATCGACATATCTTTTTCGGGGCGAGACGGGAATCTTTGCGGTTCCTGCAGTTTTGCTATTGTTGATCACTACTATGATCGAATGGCTTTGATAGTTTCTGGAAAAGGCATAGCATTCGTTCGCATTGTCCACGAGCAAGGTTTGATAGTCCCCAAGCTGCAATGCCGCGTTCTCATTGCGAATGTGAATGAGTCTGCGATAGTGTTCGAGCAGGTCTCTGTTCACTTCTACCTTATCCGGCACCGCCCGCATGGTTTGATCGGGCAGACGGGCTTCATCGGCATAGCTGAGGTCATCCCAGACCATCGGCTTACGACAGCAGGGATCATTCGCGCCCCACATGCCGACTTCGTCACCATAGTAGATCATGGGCGCGCCCAGATAAGTCATTTGGAAAATGGCGCACAGCTTTTGGATTTGCAGCTCATCCGCGTTCGGTTTGCGGGTATCATAAGCAGGATTGTTCCCCTTGGATATTTTGTGATAATTACTCCAATCCCGATAATTCCACAGATTGCGATTGACGATGTGCGAGCCGATGCGGTTGGAGTCGTGGCTGTCGAGCAAATTCTGTTGCACGTAAGCTATCGGCTCCGCAAAAGCCTCGCGCAGCTCGCGCAGCCGCTCATCGAACTTTTTGCTGGTAATGCGATCCTTTTCCGCGATAAAATACTCAGCGCAGGTGAAAGCGAAATTATAGTTCATCACCGCGTCAAACTCATCGCCCTGCAAATAGGGACGCAGGACTTTGATGGGATCGATCACTTCTGCCGTCAAGTACGCCTCGGGATTGATGGATTTGACGTGCCGACGCCAGTCTTTCCAAAACGGATGCGCCACACAAAAGGCGACGTCCAACCGCCAACCATCGATGCCGTCTTCCGGATTGCCGTCTCCGTTCGGGTCCATCCACCGCCGCGTAATGTCAAAGATGTACTTTTTCGGCCCGGCGACAGGGCCGTTTTTGTCTTGCTTCAGCTCCGGCAACTCGCGGATGCCAAACCAGCCTTTGTAATCGAATCGAGTTCCGACCGCCGGATCATCCCATGACTTGACGGCGAACCAGTCTTTGTACAACGATTTTTTCTGGTTCTTCACTACGTCACGAAACGCCCAGCTATTGCGTCCCATGTGATTAAAGACGCCGTCAAAAATGATCCGCATACCTCTGTCATGGACTTCTTGGATGAGTCGCAGCATCAGCTTGTCTGCGGAGGTCCAAACCCAGGTGGACGGATCGTGCGGCACTTCTTGGGCGCTGAGCCGGCGATCTCCGGCAGGATCGGGACCGAAATTCGGATCGATGTGATGATAGGTGGCGCCGTCGTACTTGTGACTGGAGGGCGATTCGAAAACCGGATTTAGGTACAGCGCGCCGATGCCCAGGTCCGATAGGTAATCCAGTTTGTCCGAAATACCCTGCAAATCTCCGCCATAGCGCCGGCGCTGGATATTGAACCAAATGCTCTTGCCGTTGCGCTTTTCATAAGGCTGAAGCTCGTACCAATCGGATGTCCAAGGATGTATTTGCCAGGGAGAAGTCAGATCGTGAGGATAGGAGCCTTGAATGTCCTCCAGCTTGGGATCGTTGTTCGGATCGCCATTGCGAAATCTTTCCGGAAAGATCTGATACCAAACAACGGTTTTCGCCCAGTGGGGAACGCTGACATCTCGGTTCTTTTGGGTTGTGCTTGGAGACATATCTTTATCAAGTGACTGATGGACTGCCAATTGCCATAATAACAGGGTAAGGAAGATGTGAATTTTGTCGGTCACAGTCAAGCTCTATTTGGGGTAGAATGCCGATAGGCTGCGAATTGTGATAGGCCTCATGCCTACTGAGGAATCTTATGCGAATCATGGCCGCCCGTCTATTCGAGTAGACCAACTCCCAATGTCTTTGCAAATCTCTTTCACATATAATCCGATCGTACATGTTTAATCGGAAAAATGTGTCATTTCGAACGGAGTGAAAAATCTGTGAGCAACGGACTCGAACAATTTTGCAGATTCGGAATGGGTAAATTCCTCCCTGCGGTCGGAATGACAGGTTTTGGCTCAATTGGACATACTGTTGGTTTCGATCAAATCCAAATATGACGCTTGGACACCCTCAGTTATCTACGATGGCGCCTATTGGGTTCATTTTTTTAAGTAGCTCGTAAGTACGCATCGCAATCACCTAATGCGGACAAGCCGCAAGCGAAAAGGTTCCGTAACCGAACGGACGCATACGATACCATCAATCCGCCTCCTGCAAGGCGCGTTCCAGCAGGTCGCCGACCTCTAATTCACCCGCCCATTTCCGCAAGTAATCGAGTTCCAGTTCACCGGCGCGGGTTTTCAATACGCCGAGGATGTCGCGCCACTGGCGGTCGGATATTTCGCCGCCCAGGCGATACCATTCGAGTTTGGAGAGAATCGTGTCTTCGGGGCTGGCAAATCTTGCGCTGACTTCCGTATCAAAGAAGAAGGTTTGCCTTTGGGCGCGGGCAAGCTGCGATTGCAGGAAGGGACGCAGGCGCGGGACGAAGATGTCCACTTTGAATATGGTTTCGCGATGGATGATATTGAAACTGGAAGAACCTTGAATAGCTTCGGCGGCCATCTGCTCATCAACATAGAATTCGTCCTGAAGCGCCGCAACAAAAGGCTGCACATGTTCCAGGCGCATTTGGGCGACGATGTCTGCGTCCTGCGTGGTCCGCACCATGCCGTACAGCGTGGAAGCCAGCGAACCGCCGATAAGATACGGAACGCTGAGCTTCTCCAAAACTGTTGTGACCTTAAGCGTGACCTCGACAGGTTCATTTTGCATAAGCGGTTTCTCCGAACACTTTGCGGGCCTGTTCCTCCCCCAGGAGCAGCCCGGCCAGTTTGCGATGCAATTCCGCTTCCGTCGCCTGCGGATTTTGCGCCCGCAAGCCCGTCAATGCCAGCATGCGGGCGAAGGCATTCAACTGCGCCAGCATATTCATTTTTTGGGTGGGGCTGGCTTGCCGCCACAGTTGGATTTGCAGCGCTTCCATTTTGGGATGGGTGTCGGAGTAGAGCGCGGTCATGGCCGTCCTCACTAAAACTTCCGGTTCGATTCCTTGTCTTCCCTGCCGACCTTGAGCTGCGCGTCGGCGATCTCTGAAGATTTCACTTGCAACTGGTTCTTAGCCAAAAGTCCTGCCTGTTGTACTGTATCTTGTGCCGGCACACGCCACTCCGCTAATACCGGAAAGACTTGATGCCAAACCATATTCTTCGCTCAATGCGGCACGGTGACATTCAGGGGCTTTCGGATGGTGCTTGGAGACATATAACTTCCGAGTGACTGATTGACTGCCAATGGCCTCAATAACAGGGGGAGAAAGATGTAAATTTTGTGAGTCACAGTCAAGCCCTATTTCTGAAAGTCGATTTACGGCGGTCTGTGGTCAACCTATTGCTTTCTGGGGATTCCCCTGCGCTTCGTAGCCGCCTCGTCTTGTTGAATAGACCAACTTCCAGTTTCTTTCTTTGTAAATCTCTTTCACATATTGTTCGATCATATCCAAATATGATTCTTGGGCACTCTCAGCGATTCGAGATAGTTCCCGTTGTGCTTTATACTTTTCTTCAAGCAACTCGTTGGTATACACGGCAATCATCTACCATTCAACAAAAGGCCCCGGAAAACCAGCAATCCCGCGCCCAAACTGGAGTTTGGGGCACGAGAATGGGTTCTAACCATCGTTTAGTCGACCGCCCAACTTTCCCTTGACATTCTTCGACCGATTGATTATATTTTCCGGCCAAAAAATATAATGCCGGGGTGGTGAAATAGGTAGACGCACGGGACTCAAAATCCCGCGGAGGTAACTCCATGCGGGTTCGATTCCCGCCCCCGGCACGAAAGCAGGCTAATCAAGCAGTCGATGATTAGCCTTTCTTTTTTTCCGCACCCACCTTACCGAAGTACCTCTATCCCCGCTCCTCAACGATTTTCTTCTGGTAACCGCTCTCCACATAGGCCGCAATCGGATCGGCCGGAAGATTCCTTTCCAGCCGGGCTGCTGCAACCAATGGGCGAACGTCCGCGTGCAACAAGGCGTCGTTAAAAGTCCGATTGGCGAGAATGATCTCATCCTCCGCCTGATATTTTTCCAGGTTGGCGCGATCGACCAACATCGCCTTGGCCAAAGAAAGTTGTAACGAGTCCACGCTGTGAAGGATGGCGTGCATGCGATTTTCCCGTCCGCTGCATTGATCGATCATATAAGCCCAGTTCTTGTCCAGGTCATCGTTGCACACAACGCCGCCGACGGCCAGCTCGTAGAAAATCCGTGCCAATTCTTGATTCGGCTCCACCGAATGATCGTCATCCGCGGCGTAGCGGGTGTTGAAATGAAAGCCGCCCTTGACCTTTTCGCTGACCAAGCGGGCGACGATCTGTTCGATGTTGGTGCCGTGATGATGATGGCCGAGGTCGACCAAGACACCTGCATTGGGCCCCAGCTTTTGCGCCAGCAGATAAGCCGTGCCCCAATCCGAGATCAGCGTGCTGTAGGTTCCCGGCTCAAAGACCTTGTACTCGATGAGAATGGTCACTTCCTTGGAAATGCTTTTGTAGGCTGCTTGCAACGTGGCGATGACCGTTTCGTAGGCTTTCCGCAATTCGATTTGTCCGGGATACAAGGAGCCATCCGGCAGCCAAATGGTCAACAGTTTACTGCCGATATCTTGAGCGATGCGCCCGCCTAAAATCGTTTGCTCGACGTAGCGATCGGTCGTTGCTTTTTCCGCAGCGGACATGCTGCCTCGTTGCGATCCCGCCAAAAAGTAAGTCGGGCTGACGGAGCCAACCCGCAATCCTCGGTCAATCGCCGCTTGGCCGATTTTTTTGGCGAGATTATAGTCGCCATTTTCTCCATCGGGTGAAAAATCCCACAGGACATGCATTGCCACCGTTTCAGTAGCGCCGGTTAACTTGTTCACCACGGCCGCATCGTCCAGCTTTTCATAGATGTCGCGCGCCGGGCCGGGAGGCAGGTAGCCGCCGAAGCGGCCGCCGCCGAACTTGCCGAACACCCAACTGGGCACCTCGACGCGAAACTTTTTCACGGCCTCCATCGCCGCTTTGACGCGGTCGCGGCCAAATTCCAATTCTAACAGTTGCAGGCCAAGGGTAATCATTTTGTCAGTCATTATCAATTCTCCCAGAGTGAGGTGTCATTAATACCTGAATTTCGCGTGGATTGTCATCTACAAGTCCCGGGTAGCAGGTCACAGTTCGCAACTCGTCAGGCACGTGTTCTCACTTTAATACGCTCCCTCCCACGAAACGACCATGTCATGCGAGGCATCTTTTCGTGTTGACCATGATATTCGCCTATTGAAACCCGCTTGCTATTTTTAAGGAATTTCTAAAGGACATCTCTCCTCAACGAAATCCAAGCCTTAGATGTTATCGGCAGACACGGCTTTTTCCATGATCGTTTTTGCGGTTTTGATTTGTTGCGCAACAGACGCCGGGCCTGTGCCGCCAAACAAATTCCGTTTCTCGATAGAAGCAAGGGGATCGAACAAATCCTGTACGTCGTCCGCAAACAGGTCAGAAAATCTCTGTAGGTCATTTGTACTCAGCGAGCCTAACGAAACGCCACGTTGATCAGCAAACGCTATGATTCGCCCAACGATCTCATGCGCTTTGCGGAAGGGAACGCCTTTCCGCACCAGATAATCTGCTAAATCCGTGGCGTACAAGGCCGGATCAATGGCTGAGAGCATGGCTTCGGCGTTGACCTTCAGCGTCTCCAAAACGCCGGTGAAAATGCGAACCGAGCGGATTGTCTGATCCAGTGAGTCGAACACCGGCTCCTTGTCTTCCTGCAGGTCACGGGCGTAGGCAGTCGGAATTCCCTTCATGAGCATCACCAGCTTGACCTGATTGCCAACCACCCGCGCTGTCTTGCCGCGAATCAACTCCAGCGAATCGGGATTCTTTTTCTGCGGCATCATGCTGCTGCCGGTGGAGTAGGCCTCGTCGATCTCGATGAAGCGACAGGCTTCCGAGGACCAGATGATGAAATCCTCGGCAACGCGACTGAAATGCAGCATGATCTGCGAGCAGACGAACAACAGTTCGGTGACGAAATCGCGATCGGAGGTGGTGTCGATGCTGTTTTCCGTAGGAGCGTCGAATCCAAGCTGGCGAGCTAATTTTTCCCGGTCGATGGCAAAGGCTGCACCGGCCAAAGCGCCGGAGCCTAAAGGCATCTTATTGCAGCGACGGGAGGCTTCGGAAAGTCGGTCTACATTACGCTGCATTTGAAAGAAAAGAGCTAACAAATAGTGGGCAAAGGAAATCGGCTGTGCTTGGCGAAGATGGGTGTATCCAGGCATCACCGTCTTTATGTGCTTTTCCGCTAAATCGACCACAGCCTTTTGCAGCGAGTGTAGGACAGTTTGAAGCTGGAGCGTCTCACCTCTCAAGTAGATTTTCAAATCCGTGACAACCTGATCGTTGCGGCTGCGACCGGTGTGAATGCGAGCGCCCAACTCGCCTAATCGCTCGGTCAACCAGCGCTCGTTGGCGGAATGGATATCTTCGTCGCTTGGGGAAAAGGCGAGCTTCCCGGCATGGAAATCCTCGCGGATGCCGTCGAGCGCGCTGCGAACCTGCTCCGCTTCCTCCGGCGCATAGACGCCGGCGTCCACCAAGGCCGTCGCCCAGGCCTGGTTGACCTCGATGTCCGCGTCGAATAGGACTTGATCAAATCTCACCGAGGAGCTGAATTCTTCCATCAGCGCAGCGGTGGATTTTTGAAAGCGTCCGCTCCAAGTCTTTTGAGGCATTACCCTAATCCCGCTTGAACTTGCTGTAATCCGGCTCGGAGAGCTTGCGGTGGCGGCCCCATTCCATCTCGACCAAGGCGCGCACTTTCAAGGGCAATCCGTAGAGATTAATAAAGCCGTTGGCATCGGTTTGGTCGTAGACGTCCTCTTCGCCAAAAGTGGCCAGTTCTTCGCGATACAGCGAATAGGGCGACTTGCGTCCCGCCACGATGCAATTACCTTTGTATAGCTTCAGACGGACAGTTCCGGTGACGTTCTCCTGGGTGGCTTCAACAAAAGCATCCAAAGCTTGACGCAAGGGCGTGAACCAGGCGCCATTATACACCAGCTCGGCGTATTTCGGAGCCATCATTTCCTTGTAGTGCAAGGTGTCGCGATCCAACACTAAGCTCTCCAATTCCCGGTGCGCAATGTGCAAAAGCGTTCCCGCCGGCGTCTCATAGACCCCACGCGACTTGATTCCCACCAAGCGATTCTCCACCATATCCACCCGCCCGATGCCGTTGCGCCCGGCCAAATCGTTTAGGTAGTACACCAATGGCACAGAGTCCATGCGCTCGCCGTCCACAGCCACGGGAATTCCCTGCTCAAACTCGATTTCCACGTAGGTCGGCTTGTCCGGGGCTTCTTCTAAAGGTGTCGTGAGACGGAAAAGCTCCTTTTGCGGCTCATTCCAAGGATTCTCCAGATCGCCGCCTTCATGGCTCAGGTGCCAAATGTTGCGGTCGTTGCTATAGATTTTTTCCTTGGTGGCTTTGATGGGCACCTTGTGCGCCTCGGCATAGGCGATGGCGTCTTCACGCGAGCGGATGTCCCATTCCCGCCAAGGGGCAATAATGTGCAGTTTGGGATTGAATGCTTTATAGGTCAGCTCGAAGCGAACCTGATCATTGCCCTTGCCGGTACAACCATGAGCCACGGCATCGGCCCCTTCGGCGGAGGCAATTTCAACTTGACGCTTGGCAATGAGGGGTCGGGCGAAGGAAGTGCCTAACAGATAACGGCCTTCATAAATGGCCCCGGCTTTCAGAGTCGGCCAAATGTATTCTTCGATGAACGGCTTACGCAGGTCCTCGACATAGCACTTTGCGGCGCCGGTTGCAATGGCTTTTTCTTCCAAACCGTCCAATTCTTCTTCTTGACCCAAATCAGCGGCGAAAGCAATCACTTCACAATTATAGTTTTCTTTGAGCCAGGGAATGATAATTGAGGTATCGAGACCGCCCGAGTAGGCCAGAACGACCTTCTTGACTTGATTCTTCATTTTTAGAAAGCTCCCGTTGAAATCATCCGGCAAGGATGAGGTTATACCAGCGTTAACAGGTGGGGTCTATCAGAACTATGTGGACTTTTCATTGGGGTGTTGTCGGCGACCGAGAAAAACATAGGAAAATATCGGGAAATTATCAAGCAAAAATCCGGCGGCAATTGAAGGAGTGAGAATCGGAAGGATGAAAT
>DYKH01000106.1 GCA_020722685.1 Caldithrix sp.
GGATAGCAAAGGGTCTTGGCTGCCATCCTTGAAACAAGGCAAGGATGACTGGCAAGTGCTGTTAAGCAGTCTGGGATCCCTGTACACAAAAGGCTTAAAAGTAAACTGGTCGGGTTTTGATCAAGACTATCCGCGCAAGCGATTGCCGTTACCGACTTATCCGTTCCAACGCGCCCGATACTGGAACGAGGCCAAGTTGCCGACGATTATCACAACCGGATCGTTATTGCGATCACAGGCTGGCATTCACCCCTTATTAGGCCAGCGAATGCGCTCACCGGTGATTAAAGAGGTGGTATTCGCGTCCGAGTTTAGTGTCAATACGCTACCCTTGCTAAGCGATCATCGCGTTTTCGGCATGCCGATTTTCCCGGCGACTGCTTTTTTAGAGATGGCTCTAGCTGCTGCTAAAGAGCATTTCGGCACCGATACGCTTACCTTAGAGGACGTGGCCATTTTGCAAGCCATGACCTTTACCGAAGATGAGGTGCGTAACGTGCAGGTGATCTTGAATCCCGAAAACAACGATCAGGCTGCATTGCAAATTTTTAGCTCGGCAATGCCCAATGACGGCGGACAGGAGAGCTGGAAACTGCATGCTATATGCAAAATCCACAAAGGAGTGGTGAGGGATGAGGCTTCCCAGCCCAGTCAAAATCGTTTGCAGGAATTGCAGACTGGTTTCCATGAGCAAATGGAAATCGCCACCTATTATGAAAAGCTGCGCGAACGCGGACTCGAATATGGGCCGAGTTTTCAGGGTATCCGACAACTCTGGCCGCACGATGGCGAGGCCTTGGGTCTGCTGCAACTTCCTGAAGAGATTAGTGAAGTCGGTAAATTTTACATGCACCCAGCACTTTTGGATGCCGGTTTTCAGCTTTTGGCGGCCATTTTATCTAGCGACGGTAAGTACGCCGATAGCGACAGCATTTATTTACCCGTAGGACTGAAGAGCTTTCGGTTATTTGCGCGCTCCAATGCTCGACTGTGGAGTCATGTTACTCTCGGTAAGAAGGAAACTGCAAACTATGAACTGCTGCTGGCTGATCTCAACTTGTATAGCGATGATGGCCAGCTCGTTGCAGAAATCGAAGGTTTGCAGCTCAAGCGCACAAGAGTAGAAGCGCTAATGGGGGCATCCAAAGAGCGATTGCATGATTGGCTATACGAGATAAAGTGGCAACTTTCAGAGCATACCGCATCAGATGCCGGACAAGGAAACCAACCTGGGAGCTGGATAATATTTGGCGATAATGAGCCCTTTGGAACTGAGTTGGCCAATCTGCTTTCGCAGCATGGTCAAACCTGCATTCATGTGATACCAGGCGATTCCTTTGGTCTAAAGGCTGAAGGACATTGGCAAATGAATCCATCTGAGCCGGATGATTATCGCCGTCTCCTCGCCGAGGCTCTGCCCATAACAGATGCTCCTTTGCGCGGAGTAGTGCACGCCTGGAGTTTGAATGTTGACTCGACCATGGATATGGATAATGCTCAGGAGCACTGCTGCGGCAGTGTGCTGCATCTGGTTCAGTCCCTCGTAACGGCAAAACTATCGACAATACCACAACTCTGGTTAGTCACACGCGGTGCTCAGGCGGTTAATGGATCTTTTGAACCCTTGGCAGTTCCTCAATCATCCTTGTGGGGGTTGGGAAATGTGATCGCCTGGGAGCACCCGGAGCTTCGGTGTGTGCAAGTGGATTTAGACCCGGACGCCACCGCCACTACGAATAATGTTCAGTCGCTTTTTGCGGAAGTCTGGTCTGATAGCCGAGAAGACCACGTGGCTTTCCGCAATCAGCAGCGCTACGTGGCCAGATTGCAGCGCGTCAGCAAAGCAAAGGGCGCGGCAACGGAGAACGAATTGGCAGTCCCTGCTGATCAACCATACCGTCTGGAAATAACCTCTCGCGGCGTGTTGGACAATCTGAAATTTGAGTCCAGCAAACGACGTAAACCCGGTGCGAATGAAGTTGAAATTCACGTCCGTGCAACGGGTTTGAACTTTAGAGACGTCCTGAATGCCCTTGGACTATACCCTGGAGACCCAGGGCCTCTTGGTGGGGAATGTGCCGGCGAGGTCGTAGCGATTGGAGAAAACGTGAACAGCCTCAAAGTAGGCGACGCCGTCATTGCTATCGCTCCTGCAAGCTTTAGCAACTATGTAACCACCTATGCAGATTTGGCCATCAAAAAGCCGGCGCACCTTAGCCTTGAAGAGGCGGCAACGATTCCAATACCGTTTTTAACGGCTTATTACGCGCTGCATCACCTCGGCAAAATCTCGGCTGGCGACCGCCTATTCATTCATTCGGCATCGGGCGGCGTAGGGCTGGCCGCCATCCAACTTGCCCAAAAAGCCGGGGCGGAGATATTTGCCACTGCCGGAAGTCCTGAAAAGCGCGAGTTCCTTAAATCCTTGGGCGTCCAACATGTCATGAACTCGCGATCCCTTGATTTTGCTGCAGAGGTCATGGACATCACCCAAGGCCGCGGCGTGGACTTGGTGCTGAATTCTTTGGCGGGAGAATACATTCCTAAAAGCCTTTCCATATTGGCGAGCAAAGGTCGCTTTTTAGAAATTGGCAAGGCTGAGATTTGGGATGAGAGCAGAGTTGCCCAAGTCAAAAGCGATGTTTCCTACTTTGCTATTGCGTTGGACGATCTTTCGCGGGATAATCCTGCTTTGATACAAGCTATGCTGCGCGAACTGATGGCCGAGTTCGCCGCAGGCTCGCTCAAGCCTCTGCCGGGGCGGGTGTTCCCAATTGCAGAGGTGGTCAGCGCCTTCCGCTTTATGGCACAGGCAAAGCATATCGGGAAGATCGTCGTCTCGCAGAAGGAATCCAAGGGCGACAGCTTGACAAAAAAACAGGATTTGTTCCGCTCGGATGCCACTTACCTGATCACCGGCGGGTTTGGCCAGTTGGGAATTTTAGTCGCGCGCTGGATGGTAGAGCATGGGGCGCGGCATCTGGTCTTAGCCGGGCTTGGTGAAGCTTCCGCAGCGGCCAGCAATGCCATTGACGAGCTAAGGCAGAATGGCGCTCAGGTCGTTGTGATGCAGGCCAATATCGCTATTAGAGAACAGACGGAAAAAATGCTTGCAGACATTGCTGCCCATCGCTTGGCTACGCAGACGCCATTGCCGCCTTTACGAGGTCTTATTCATGCAGCCGGGCTTTTGGATGATGGTGTATTAATGCAGCAAAACTGGCAACGCTTTGCTCAAGTCATGGCCCCCAAAGTTTCCGGCTCGTGGAATTTGCACACATTGACCAAAGATATGCCCTTGGACTTTTTCGTATTCTTTTCCTCGGTAGCATCGCTGCTCGGCTCACCTGGACAGGGCAATTATGCTGCTGCCAATGCCTTTATGGATGGCCTAGCGCATCGCCGTCGGGCGCAAGGCTTGCCGGCCATTAGCATTAATTGGGGACCTTGGGCCGTGGGCATGGCCGCCGGATTAGATGCGCGTGGCCAACGTCGTCACCGGGCATCCGGAATGGGCTTCATTTCTCCTGATCAAGGGTTGCAGCTCTTAGAAATGATGCTACTGCAGGATACACCGCAAATAGCCGCCTTGCCAGTCAATTGGCCAGCGTTTGTGCGCAGTCTTCCCAGCGGAGAAGCACCGCCGATCCTATCGGATCTTGTTCACAAGGAAAAAGAAAAAGTTGGAGCGCAGAAAGAGCAAGCCTCTGCATTCCGACAGCAATTGGAAGCTACAGCGCCGAGTGAGCGCAAAGACCTTCTGGTTGGCTATTTGTGCCAGCAGGCAACCAAAGTGCTAGGGCTGGAGGACTCGTTCCACATAGATCCGCACCAACCTTTGAGGGAGATGGGACTGGATTCCCTGATGGCCATTGAGCTAAAGAACGCCGTGGTCAATGCCATTGGGCGTGATCTGCCAGCCACGCTCCTGTTCAATTACCCGACTATTGATCAGCTCGCCGAATATTTAGTGAGCGAAGTGTTATTTGTGCAACAGCCTAAAGAAGCTCCAGAAGGCACAGCGCAAGAGCAAAAAGAACCGAACCAAGGTTTGGCCGACGTAAAAGACTTATCTGAAGAAGAAGTAGAGGCTCTACTTGCTGATAAATTGACCGCGCTTGAAAAATTGAACTGAGTACAACACGATGCACAATACTTCTGACCAAGATCAGTTATCTCCTCTAAAGCGGGCCTATCTCGCTTTGGAGAAAATGCAAGCGAAATTGGAGGCCATCGAGCGAGAGCGAACAGAGCCGATTGCCATCATTGGTCTAGGCTGTCGGTTCCCCGGCGCTGATAATTCCGAGGCATTTTGGCGGTTATTGCGCGACGGCGTAGATGCTATTAGCGAAGTGCCGGCCGACCGATGGGATACAAATGAGTTCTTTGATGCAGATCCTGATACCCCTGGTAAAATGACCACCCGTTGGGGAGGATTCTTGCATAATGTTCACCATTTTGATGCGCACTTTTTTGGAATATCTCCGCGTGAAGCAGAGCGCATGGATCCGCAGCAACGTTTACTTTTAGAGGTGACCTGGGAGGCTTTGGAAGACGCCAGCCTATCGCCGACAAAGCTGGTTGGAAGCCGTACAGGTGTGTTCATCGGAATTTCTAACAGTGATTATTCTCTTATTTCCAGCGGCGATCTTTCCTCGGTCGATGCCTATTTTGGTACAGGCAATGCTTTATGCATTGCTGCTAATCGCCTTTCTTATTTGTTCGATTTTCAGGGTCCCAGCATTTCGGTGGATACTGCTTGTTCTTCCTCGATCGTGTCAACCCATTTAGCCTGTCAAAGTTTGCGCACACGGGAATCAGATTTGGCGATTGCGGGCGGTGTAAACTTGATTCTGGATCCACTTCTGACCATTACCTTTTCACATGCTCGCATGATGGCTGCTGATGGCCGCTGCAAAACTTTTGATGCCTCTGCTGATGGATATGTTCGTGGCGAGGGCTGCGGAGTTGTTATTCTAAAACGACTCTCGGATGCATTGCGCGACGGTGACAACATATTGGCTCTTATTCGGGGATCTGCCGTCAACCAGGATGGTCGCAGTAACGGATTGACAGCACCCAATGGAATAGCGCAACAAAGGGTCATTCAGCAAGCTCTCAAAAATGCAGGCGTTTCTGCCGAACAGATCGATTATATCGAGACGCACGGAACGGGGACCATTCTCGGCGACCCCATCGAAGTGCAAGCCATTGGCGCAATCATGAATGGTAGGGCGAAAACTCAGCCCTGTGTTATCGGCTCCGCAAAGACAAATATCGGACATTTGGAGGCAGCCGCAGGGATTGCGAGTCTCATCAAGGTAGTCTTGGCTCTTCAACACAATCTCATTCCGCCGCATTTGCATTTTAAGGAGATCAATCCTCACATTCCCATAGATGAATTGCCGTTAGAGATACCTACCAAGCCAAAACCTTGGTCGGAAAACGGCAAGCCGCGATTCGCTGGCATCAGCTCGTTCGGCTTCGGGGGCACAAACGCTCACTTGATCGTAGAGGAGGCGCCGGCTCCTTCTAAGGTCGCAAACGAATACGAGCGTCCGAGCCATCTTCTGACTCTTTCTGCTAAGGATGAAACTGCTCTTAGGCAGCTCGCCAGCCGTTTCGTGGAATACGTTTCTGAACATCCTACGATCTCTCTGGGAGACATTTGTTTTACCGCCGCTTCAGGCAGAAATCATTTCGCCTATCGCATGGCAGCTCCGGCCGGATCGACCGGAGAGATGGCAGAAAAGTTGTCCAGCTTCGTGAAAGGGGAGGATGCCGCAGGAATTGTCATTGGCAAAACTCAAGGCACTAAGCGGTCAAAAATCGCATTTCTGTTCACCGGACAAGGCTCTCAGTATCCGGGAATGAGCCGTGAGCTATACGATACTCAACCCACTTTTCGGCGAGAGATGGATCGTTGTGCAGAGATTCTCAAATCCCATCTCGAACGACCTTTACTTTCAGTCGTTTTTCCGCAGGATTTTGAGACTGCCTTACTCGATGAAACCCAGTACACGCAGCCGGCTCTATTTTCTATTGAATACGCATTGGCCAAGCTATGGCAGTCGTGGGGTGTTCAGCCAGCTTATCTTCTCGGGCACAGTATCGGCGAATATGTGGCTGCATGTATTGCAGGAGTATTTTCTCTTGAGGATGCTTTGAAACTGGTCGCGGCCCGTGGACGACTCATGCAGTCCTTGCCGCAAGACGGCGAAATGGCAGTGGTTTTTGCTGAGCCGGAAAAGATCCAAGAGAGGCTTGCCCATTATGCCGATACCGTAAGCGCTGCCGCCCACAACGGACCGAGTAATACGGTCATTTCCGGCAAAAGGGAGGATGTTGAGGCTTTATTGAAACGCTTTGCAGAGAATGGGATCGAATCCCGCTTGCTCAAAGTCTCCCACGCATTCCATTCACCGCTGATGGAACCCATTTTGGCAGAATTTGCGCGGGTCGCCAACGAGGTGTCGTTCCACGCGCCGCGAATTCCTGTCATATCCAATCTTGATGGCAAGGTTTTGCCGAGCGACGAAATCCCCGGCGCTGAATATTGGACCAGACACATTCGCTCATGTGTGCAATTTGCCGAAGGCATCAAGACACTGGCGGAACTGGATTGCCAAGTTTTTCTGGAAATCGGCCCCAATCCGCATGCGCTGAACATGGCCCGGCGATGCTTGCCGAAATCTGCAGCCCTTTGGCTGCCTTCCTTAAAGGAAAAGCAGAGCGACTGGCAATTAATGTTGACCAGCTTGGCCGAGCTTTACGTGCATGGTTTTGAGATTAACTGGGCCGGTTTTGAGCAGGACTACCATCGTAGGAAGGTCCAGTTGCCGACCTATCCTTTTCAGCGGGAAAGGTATTGGCCTGATTTTCTGGCGAAAAGAAATGGCAAATACTCTATTTCCGGACAAGCGGAAATGAAGCGCGAGCCCCAACAGGATTTGTCCATGATTGATTTGCAGCCAGCGGCTCAAGTCCCAGAGGAGACGTACTCTCGTGAGACGCTGCTTTCCGCTGCGCCGGAAAGCCGGCTGTCGCTCTTGACCTCGATCCTGCAGAAACAACTGGCAAAGGTATTGCGTCTTGCACCGGACCGAGTGGATATTCAGCAGCCGATCACCAATTTGGGCTTGGATTCCATCATGGCCATCGAGCTGAAGAATAAACTGGAAACAAGCTTCCAAGTCGACATTCCCATCGCAGAATTGATCGAGGGCATCAGCGTCGAAAATCTTGCTGCAAGAGTACTGAGTCAAATGGGCGAGGCGGGAGCCTCTTCGGCCGCGCTGTCCACCGCTGCTGGTCCGGAGGAAGGAGATTATCCGCTGTCTCTTGGTCAGAAGGCTATGTGGATTCAACATCAGATGGCACCGGCCAGCATCTTCAATCCGGTCTACGCGGTTCGCATTCGCAGCAAGATCGATGCGGAGCGCTTCCGCCGGGTTTTCCAACTCATCGTCGACCGGCACCCGGCCTTGCGCACCACCTTTGTGCGGGAAAACGGTGAGCCCATACAAAGAGTTCATAAAGCAATGGAGGCGGCTTTCACAGTCGTAGATGCAGGCGGTTGGAACCAGGAGGAACTGCAAAAGCGCATCAGCGAGCAAGCCCACCAGACCTTTGACTTGGAGAATGGTCCTCTCTTTAGAGTTCATCTTTTCTCTACGAGCGAAAACGAAAGCGTCCTATTATTAGCCGCGCATCACATCGTAGTCGATATGTGGTCGCTGGCGGTGATTGTGAGAGAAGTTGGCCTCCTGTACACCAGTGAAGGTTCTGCGGAAGTCCTTCCGCCTATAAAGGCACGTTACTCCGATTTCGTGCGCTGGCAAAGCGATCTGCTGTCTTCGCCCAAGGGCGAGAAGCTATGGCGATACTGGCAAAAGCAACTGGCCGGTGATTTGCCGATTTTGAGCTTGCCGACCGACCACCCCAGGCCGGCTATTCAGACATTTAGGGGCCAGTCAAAATCGATGCAGTTTGACGCAAAGCTGACCCAACAGCTTAAAGAGATCAGTCAGCGGCACAACGTGACGCTTTACATGACTCTTTTGGCGGCTTTCAAAGCGCTGCTGTATCGCTACACGGGACAAGAGGATATTGTCATCGGCTCCCCAACCACAGGGCGTAGTCAACCCGAGTTTTTGGAATCCGTCGGCTATTTCGTCAATCCCGTGCCGCTACGATCTCGTATACATGGAGAACTGGCATTCTCCGCTTTTCTAAAAAGCATTCAGCAAACCGTAGTTGAGGCCATCGAGCATCAGGATTATCCACTCTACGGCTTGGTAGAAAAACTGCATCCGGCGCGTGATCTCAGCCGAACGCCCGTCTTTCAAGTCATGTTCGTTTACCAGCGTGCGCATCTGTTGAACGAAGAAGGACTTTCCTCTTTTTCCCTTGGAGCAGAAGGTTCGCAAATGAACTTGGCGGGAATTCAGCTCGAATCGTTCCCCATCGCCGAACAGGTGGCTCCCTTCGACATGACTTTTATGATGGCCGAAAGCGCCGGAGGTCTCGGCGCGACCATAACTTTCAACACAGATTTGTTTAACGCAAGCAGCATAGACCGATTCCTGCAACATTTTGCCGTTTTGCTGGAGTCGATAACCGAGAACCCGCAAGAACTTGTTTCTCGACTGGCGATCTTCCCCAAGCCGGAGCTCGACCAGTTGTTGTGTCAGTGGAATACCACCAAAACTGAGCTACCGATAAGGCAGTGCATTCATGAGTTATTCGAGGATCAGGTCCGACGCAATCCCGATGCTCGGGCGTTGATTTCCGAAGGCCGGGAGTTGACCTATGGCGCCCTGAACGAACGCGCCAACCAGTTGGCGCGATGCTTACGAAAGGTGGGCGTTGCCTCCGAAGTTTTGGTAGGAGTCTGCGCCGATCGCTCCATCGAGATGCTGATCGGCTTGCTCGCCATTCTGAAGGCGGGCGGAGCGTACTTGCCCTTAGACCCGGAATACCCGGTCGAACGGCTGAGCTACATGCTGAAAGACTCGCGCGCTTTAGTATTGCTGACGCAGAAAAAGCTGGCCGCTGATCTGCCTCCGTTTGCCGGAACGATCATCTACCTCGACGACAGCGCCGATTTCGCTCGAGAAAACAGCGATAATCTGCCGCCGATGGCCTCGCCCGATAATCTGGCCTACCTCATTTACACCTCGGGTTCCACCGGCAAGCCCAAGGGAGTGATGGTAGCCCATCGTGGACTGTGTAATCTGGTTCGTTCGCAGATCCAGGCGTTTGCCGTCCATGAAGACTCTCTCGTCTTGCAATACGCCTCGTTGAGCTTTGACGCCTCTATCTCAGAAATCTTTATGGCGTTGGTGAGCGGAGCCTGTCTCTATCTGGCCAAACCGGAAATCCTGCATTCCGCACCGGCATTGCTAAACTTGTTCAATGAAGCCGGCATCACCACGGTGACGCTGCCGCCTTCACTTTTGCGCGTGCTGCCGGCAGAGGAAGTTACGAATGTAAAGACAATCATTTCCGCAGGTGAAGCTTGCCCGAAGGATCTTGCGGCCCGCTGGTCCACCAATCGCCGCTTCCTGAATGCCTATGGTCCTACTGAGGCGACCATCGGCGTGACGAGCTATTTGTTAGAGAATCTCCCGGCTGAATGTACCAGTCTGCCGATCGGACGGCCAATCGCGAATACTCAGCTTTATATTTTGGATCAGCACTTGAATCCGGTGCCGATAGGGGCCACCGGCGAGTTATACATCGGCGGCATTGGCTTAGCCCGTGGCTATATAAACGGGAGCGACCTCACCGCCGAACGATTCATTCCGGATCCATTCAGCGAGGTACCAGGTTCTCGTTTATACCGGACCGGCGATTTGGCCCATTATCTGGCCGACGGAAATATAGAATTCCTCGGGCGCATTGATCATCAAGTCAAGATTCGCGGCTTCCGCATCGAGGTGGGAGAAATCGAGTCTGTCTTAAGCCAGCATCCGGCGTTGCGAGACGTCTTTGTTTTGGCTCGCGCCAGCGATCACGGCAGCCGTGACTACCGCTTGATCGCCTATATCGTAGCCGACAAGAACCGCGCCCCTAGCGCCAACGATTTGCGCATCTATCTCCGCACCAAGCTGCCCGAATACATGATCCCTGCGGACTTTATCTCGTTGGAAGCTTTGCCGTTGACTCATAACGGCAAAATTGACCGGAAAAAGCTTCCGGCGCCCAAAGCAAAGCGAGCTGACGCTGCCGATGCCTCGGCCGCCCCTAAGAACGAAATCGAGCGCGCCATAGCCGGAATCTGGCAAGAGGTGCTCAACTTGGAAAAAGTCGGCGTTCACGACAATTTTTTTGATTTGGGCGGCCACTCGTTGAATCTGATGCAGGTTCAGCTTAAGGTGAAGCAAGTTCTGAAAAAAGAAATTAGCGCTATTGACATGTTCAGTTATCCTACGGTGAGCGCGTTTGCGAAATTCCTGGAGCAAGATCAAGGGGGTAAGATATCCCGACAACAGCGAGTCGAGCGCGCCAATAAGCAACAAGCAGCCATTAATATGCAAAGGCAGCGTATGATGCAAAGGAGACCGATGAAATGAGCTACTCCATATCATCAAGCCTAAGCGAAGGATTGGAAATTGCCATCGTCGGCATGGCAGGAAGATTTCCGGGGGCCAAAAACGTCAAAGAGTTTTGGCGCAACCTACGCAATGGAATCGAAAGCATTTCCTTTTTCTCTGATGAAGAGCTACTCAAGGCCGGCGTGGATGCCGAAACCTTGAAGGATCCAAGGTACGTGAAAGCCCGCGGCATCTTGCAAGACGAAGACCAGTTTGATGCCGACTTTTTCGGTATCTTTCCGCGCGAGGCAGAGATCATCAATCCGCAGCAGCGGTTCTTTTTGGAATGCTCTTGGGAAGCCTTGGAGGATGCGGGTTATGACCCGGGCACGTACCAAGGCTTGATCGGAGTTTTTGGCGGAGTGGGCATGGATACCTATTCCCTCCGCTACTTGGCCGCCAAGAACGGCGCCATAAAGCCCGCCGAAGGATATCAACTGGTGATCAGCAATGAGAAGGACTTTCTCACCACCCGCGTCTCTTACAAGCTGAATCTGCGCGGCCCTAGTCTTGATGTGCAAACCGGCTGCTCGACCTCGTTGGTGGCGGTGCACATCGCCTGCCAGAATTTGCTGAATTATCAGTGCGACATGGCCCTGGCTGGCGGGGTTACCATCATGCTGCCGCAAAAGCAAGGCTATTTTTACGAAGAGGGAATGATTACCTCGCCGGATGGACACTGCCGGGCATTTGCCGCCGACGCAAAGGGAACCGTCGCCGGTAACGGCGTCGGCGTGGTGGTTCTCAAGAGGCTTGCCGATGCCATTGCCGATGGCGATCACATCTATGCGGTCATCAAAGGCTCGGCCTATAACAACGATGGCTCGATGAAAGTCGGTTTCACCGCGCCCAGTGTGGAAGGTCAGGCTGACGTGATTGCCGCAGCTCAAGCGATAGCCGAAACCAGTCCGGAAACCATCAGCTATATCGAGGCGCACGGCACCGGGACGCCTTTGGGAGATCCTATCGAAATCACTGCTCTCACGAAGGTATTTCGTTCTGTGACAGATAAGAATGGATTCTGCGCGATTGGCTCGGTGAAAACCAACGTCGGCCATTTGGATGCCGCGGCGGGAATCGCCGGTCTTATCAAGACGGCCTTGGCACTGCAGCACGGCCAATTGCCGCCCAGCCTGCATTTTGATCAGCCCAATCCCAAAATTGACTTTGACAACAGTCCGTTCTATGTGAACAACAAGCTACGGGAATGGAAGACGCCCGCCGGCATGCCGCGACGAGCTGGGGTAAGCTCGTTCGGTATAGGCGGAACCAATGCGCACGTTATTCTGGAAGAGGCGCCAAAAGTACCGGCTACGCCAAGCATGCGAGACTGGCAGCTCATAACCATTTCCGCGAGATCCGATTTTGCCGTCGAAAGCGCCATCACCAATCTGGTTGATCACTTCACGCATCATCAAGACGTGAGCCTGCCGGATGCAGCATTCACCTTGAACGTCGGCAGAAAGGCATTCAACCACCGCCGAATTGCCGTCTGCAATTCCCTTGAGGATGCCGCGGCGGTTTTGCGGAATCGGGACCCCAAGCGACTGTTCGGTGCATCTCATAGCGATGAGCCCATCAATCCTCCGGTTGTGTTTACCTTTAGCGGGCAGGGATCGCAATACATCAACATGGGTCGCGGTCTTTATGAAGCCGAGCCTGTATTTAGAGAAGCGGTTGATTATTGTGCGGAATACCTCGAGAAATTTCTGGGATTCGATTTGCGCGCCGTTCTCTTTCCAAACGACGAGGAAGTGGAAGAAGCTTCTCGTAGAATCAATCAGACCCAGATTACCCAGCCGGCTTTGTTCGTCCTAGAATACGCATTGGCCAAGCTATGGATCGAATGGGGCGTCAAGCCGCAGGCGATGATCGGCCACAGCATCGGCGAGTACGTCGCCGCTTGTCTGGCCGGCGTCTTCTCACTCGATGACGCCTTAAAACTGGTGGCAGTGCGCGGCAGCCTCATGCAGTCTATGCCTTCGGGCGCCATGTTGAGCGTCCCGATGGAGGAAGGCCGGCTTAGGCCGTTGCTGAACGGCAGATTTTCGCTGGCGGCGGTAAACAATCCGTCTCTTTGCGTTGTCGCCGGCAAGCATGAAGATATGCAGGAATTGGAGCAACAGCTTTTGCAGCAGGGAATCGAAACGCGGCTGCTGCACACTTCCCATGCGTTCCATTCCGAGATGATGGATCCCATTATTCGACCTTTTGTCAAGGAGGTCGAGAAAGTGGTGATGAGCTCGCCGCAGATCCCATACATTTCCAACGTTACCGGAAGCTGGATCAGAGAGGAAGATGTCATGGACCCGGGCTACTGGGGAAGACACCTGCGCAACACCGTGCGATTTTCCGACGGCATTGCCGAGCTGCTGAAAATCCCCGATAGCATCCTCCTTGAAGTCGGCCCCGGAAACACGCTGACCACCCTGGTGAAGCGTCACCCCGGCCATACAGCAAGCAGAGTGGTCCTCTCCTCCGTTCGTCACGTTCAGGAAAAACAGGCCGACGAGGCTTTCATTCTAAACACCCTGGGCAAGCTATGGCTGGTCGGTGTGCAGGTGAACTGGGCCGGCTTTTATCGACATGAGCAGAGGAAGCGCGTTCCGTTGCCGACCTATCCTTTCGAACGCCAGCGCTATTGGCTTGAGACAAAAGGTTTCGCGCTCGGCGAAACGCTGGGCAAGCCAAGCTTGAGCAAGAACTCTAATCTGAATGAATGGTTTTACCTTCCCACCTGGAAACGATCAGACTTGACCTCCGCATTGGAGAAGCTTGATTGGGAAACGGTCGCACAGAATTGGCTACTTTTCATAGATGATGACGACATCGGGATCAGATTAGCCGCTATGCTTGCCGGTCATGAAAGGAAGGTAACCACGGTGGCGGTCGCGGATCATTTTCAAAAGATCAGCGACTTTGGTTATGTCATCAATCCCGCCGATCCGCGTGACTATGAATCCCTCATCGCCAGTCTAAAGGAGGACGGCGAGCTGCCAGGCGCTATCGTGCATCTATGGGGCGTCGACGCCAACGGTAAAGCGGAGGAAGACTGGCCAAGCTTTGAAGTGACGCAGGAACGGGGTTACCGCAGCCTTGTCTATCTTGCCCAGAGCTTGGGCAAGCAGAATGTCGTCAATCCTTTGCAGATCGCTGTTGTTACCACCAATTTGCAGGATGTGACCGGCGACGAGAATTTGCGACCGGAGAAGGCTACGGTTTTGGGGCCTTGTCAGGTCATCCCGCAGGAATATCAAAACATCGTTTGTCGAAGCATCGATGTCGGCAAATTCGATTTGCAGCCAAGACGCAAAAACAGGCTGATCGAAAGACTCGTGTTGGAGCTTGCGTCCGCTCAATCGGACCTCATCGTTGCCTATCGCGGAAATCACCGCTGGATTCAGAGCATGGAAAAGCTGCCGGGGACTAAATATCCGGATGACGCCGCGCTGCTTCGCCATGGGGGAGTCTACCTGATTACCGGCGGATTGGGAAGGATCGGTTTGACTTTTGCCGAATACCTGGCGGAAAAAAGACAGGCAAAGATCATCCTTCTTGATCAAATCGATTTCCCGCCGCGCGAACAATGGGAAGGCTTGTTGAACGGCTCTGCAACTTTGGCGGCAACTCGTGCAAGAATCCAACGCTTGTTGGCGATGGAAAGCCAAGGCGCCGCGGTGATGGTTCTGAGCGTCGACATCGCCAATGAACAGCAGATGCGGCAAGCTGTCGCTGCTGCCACCCGGCGTTTTGGCAAGATCAACGGCGTCTTTCACGCCGCCGGTTTAGTGGGTGCGCAAGCCATTCGGCCCATTCAAGAAAGCGGACCGGACGATTGGGAGATGCAGTTCAAAGCCAAGATCTGTGGACTGCAAACATTGGCCAAGATTTGCGAAGCGCAGAATCCCGATTTTATCTTGCTGCAATCTTCTCTGGCGGCGGTGCTAGGCGGCTTGGGATTAGCGGCATATTCTGCGGCTAATTGTTATCTGGATGCCTTTGCCCGCAAGCAAAATCTTGCCGGCGACCCGCCGTACATTAGCGTCAACTGGGACGCCTGGAAATTCGACGAAGAAGAACGGAACAACAATATCGGCAAGAAGCTGATGGACTTTGCCGTTACTCCGCAAGAGGGCATAAATGTTCTGCAAAGAATTCTCTCGATGCCACCCATGGCTCAGGTGATTATTTCGACCGGCGACTTGCAGCAACGCATGGCTCGGTGGCTCAAACACGAAGCCAAAGCTGGGAGAGATGAGGCCCCTGTGAGCGCGCCTGCTCACGCACGACCCAATTTGCAGACAACCTTTGTGCCCCCCAGCAGCGACTTGGAGAAGGAGCTGACGGCGAAATGGCAAGAGCTTTTGGGGATTCAGTCTATCGGCATCTATGACGACTTTTTTGATCTGGGCGGCAATTCTTTGTTGGGGACGCAATTGCTCTCGCAATTGCGCGATATGTATCGAATGGAGCTGCCAATCCGGACTTTATTTGAGGATCCCACAGTCGCCGGGGTTGCGAAGTATATCGAGTCATACAAAGAAAAGGGTCAAGACCATAGAGATATGGACAAGATTGCGGAGACGATCGCACAGGTTCAAAACCTTTCTGAAGAAGAGGTGCGCGCCCTGCTTATGCAAGAGAGCCATTAGGACAGGATGGAGCGAATGCCAGACATCTCCAAATTAGTCGCCGATCTGTCCCCGGAAAAGCGCGCTTTGCTCGAACGCATGCTTGAAAAGCAGGGGGTAAACCTTGCCCACGCTATGATATTGCCGCAAGAAAGGACGACCAATACCTTTCCATTGTCTTTCTCGCAGCAGCGGTTATGGTTTCTCGAACAATTCGAGCCGGGCAGCCCGGTGTACAACATTCCTTGCGCCGTCAAGTTGGAGGGTGTACTCGATGTAACGGCGCTGGAGAAGAGCTTGAATGCGATCATTCAACGTCATGAGGTGTTGCGTACGACCTTTGCGACGAAAAATGAACAGCCGGTTCAAGTAATCGCTCCTTCCCTGACATTGCCATTAGAAATTATCGATCTTTGCAAAAAGTCCGAGTCAGAGAAGCGGAGCTTATCCATGGCACTGGCGGTGGAAAGTGCGCAAAAGCCATTCGACTTGTCGCAAGGGCCGCTCTGGCGAAGCACATTGGTGCAGCTCCAAGAGGACGAATGTTTGCTCCTGCTTACAATGCATCACATCGTGTCCGATGGCTGGTCCACAGGGGTTTTGTTGAATGAGATCAGAACTTTTTACGAATCATTTATCAACGGCCGATCTCCCGCATTACCCAAGCTGGCCATCCAATATGCGGATTTTGCTTGTTGGCAACGGAAATGGATGCAAGGCGAGGTTCTGGATACTCAGCTATCCTATTGGAAAAGGCAGTTGGCCGGCTGCCCGCCGGTTTTGGAATTGATTACAGATTTTCCGCGTCCGGCAGCGCAGACCTACAACGGCTCCCTGCAATCGTTCAAATGGCCGCTTGCGCTGCTGGATGCTCTAAACGAACTCGCCCGCAAGCAAAGCGCCACTCTATTCATGGTTTTGTTAGCTGCGTTCCACGTTCTCTTGTATCGCTATTCGGGGCAGGAAGACATCAATATCGGAATTCCCATCGCGAATCGTAACCGCGTGGAAACGGAGCATCTGATTGGTTTCTTCATCAACACGCTGGTCATGCGCGGCAACCTTTCCGGCAATCCGACCTTTATAGAGTTCTTAGCACGAATTCGCGAAGCCACTCTGGGCGCCTTTGCGCATCAGGACTTGCCTTTTGAGATGCTGATGGAGGAAATGCAACTCCAGCGCGACATGAGTCACACGCCTTTTTTCCAGGTCATGTTCGTCCTTAACAACGCGCCTATTCAGTCTTTGGAACTGCCCGGATTAAAGCTTACCCCTGTGGAAGTAGACAACGGCACCGCCAAGTTCGATCTTGTCCTTTCCATGATGGAGGAGAAGGATGGTCTATACGGGAAGATGGAATTCAACACCGACCTTTTTGACCCTTCTTCCATAGAGAGAATGCTTCTGCATCTACGAATTCTGGCCGAAGACATTGCGACCAATCCTGAGCGGCGCCTCAGCCGGCTGCAAATGATGAGCGGCTCTGAACGGCAGCAAGTTCTGGTGGACTGGAACAGTAGCTCCGCGAGCGCGGTCTCGCAAGGGTGTGTGCACGAGATGTTTGCCCGAGTGGCGCAAAAAACCCCGAATTCCGTCGCAGTTGTTTTGGGCAAAGAGAAACTCACCTATGCCGAGCTTGACCGGCGGGCTAACCAGCTTGCCCGCCGGCTGCAGCGAATGGGTGTCGGTGCCGAAGTGAGCGTGGGCGTTTGTTTGGAGCGCTCTTTGGAAATGATCGTGAGTCTGTTGGCGATCTTTAAAGCCGGCGGCGTCTATATTCCCATGGACCCGGCTTTTCCCCGCGAGCGGCTATCCTTTATGATAGAGGATGCGGGCGTGTCAGTGTTGATCACGCAGCAGAGCCTTGCCTCGGATTTCGGGCGGCAACGCACGGGTTACAGGTCACAGGTTGCAGGTGACAAGTCACAGGGTACAGGCTACAAGCGGCAAGTCACTGGTCACACGTCGCAAGATCAAAGTGACATTTCACAATCCCAAGTCCGAGGTTTACAAGTGATTGCTCTGGACGTCGATTGGCAGAGCATCGCCCAGGAACCGACGACCGATGTAGCCAGCAGGGTGTTTCCCGATAATCTGGCTTATGTAATTTACACCTCCGGCTCGACGGGACAGCCGAAAGGCGTACTGGTGCCGCATCGCGCCATCGCCGATCATTGTCTGGATATGCAGCGCCATTACCAATTAACCCGAAATGACAAGGTCCTCCAATTTGCAGCCGTCAGTTTCGATGCGTCTCTGGAACAAACGTTAACGACCTTGATCACGGGCGCAACACTGGTTTTGCGCGGGCAGGAGATTTGGTCTACTGTCGAGTTTGGGAAGATGATGGCAGAGAACAATCTCACCGTCATCAATCCGCCTACGGCGTATTGGCAGCAATTGGCGCAGGAGTGGGCGGACTCGCCGGAGCTGGTACCGGAGCGGCTTCCCAGACTGGTCATCGCCGGCGGCGATCAGATGCTGCCGGAAGCGGTGAGTCAATGGCGGAAAACGCCATTGCAATCCATTCCTTTGCTCAATGCCTATGGGCCGACGGAAACGGTCATTACGGCGACAACTTTTCCGGTGCAAACTTTTGTTCCATCCAAGGCCGGACAACGGGTGCCCATCGGCCAACCGTTAGCGAATAGAAGAGCATACATTTTGGACAGAGAAGGCAATCCTGTTCCGGTTGGCGTTCCGGGTGAGCTTTGCCTTGGTGGCGACCGTATCGCGCGCGGCTATCTCAACCGTGCGGATCTCACCGCAGAAAAATTCATTCCGGACGAATTCAGTGGAGTGGCCGGCGCCCGGAT
>DYKH01000431.1 GCA_020722685.1 Caldithrix sp.
TCTACCTATAGCATAAGAGAATTTCATGCTTTTTCAACTAGCACCAAAGGTTATTGACCCGCCAGTAAGCCACCAACTCAATCTCGTCCCCCCAATCCACAGCCCCGGTGTTCTGCGGCAAGAGGGTCACATTGTAGCTGTTGCCCGGGAACATCGTTGGCGGTGTAGTCTCACCGCCGCCCCAATCCACCCGTAGTGGATTCCAGCGGTAAGTGGGCGTCTGAATACCATCCGCTTGAAGATTATTCACCTCGCGCAGATTCACGCCCGTGTAGTAATGGAACAGAATTTGTTGAAAATGTTCCCATTGGGGATATTCAACACCCGCAGCGCCGGTTTGATCTAAGCCCATTGCCCAGCGTTGCATACCCCATTGTCCCATCCCAGGGGCAGAGCCACTGGCATCTATGGCGCTCACCGGATCATAGATAGATTCCAGGTAATCTCGATTATCAATGTCCAGCGAGTATTCCCCGGTGGTGGAGCGGTATTCCGCATCTACGGGATGCGTGCCAGTTTGGTTGACCAGGTAGAGATCAGCTACACGCGCGACAACAGCGTGGTAGTAAGTGCGAGTTTCTTCTGGCACTTCGTCATAATATGGGCGGAATACTTGAGCATTGATTTGCTGTCCATTTTCGGCTTTGTAGTCCCAAAAGCCACATTGGTTGGTATTGTCTAGCGTTATCTCGTGTGGATCACCGTATTGACCCGCGTAGTTCAGGCGAAACCAGGTGAAAGAACGAATCGCGACACTCATTGCTTCCAAAGCTGCATCTTCCCACTGATTATTATTGGCGGGCAAGGTGACATTACCGGCCGCCGGGTTGGGTCCCATTTCGGCAATGAGTACACCCGCTACGTAAAAGTCCAATGAAAATTCACGAGCAAAAGGTTGAAGGTCTCCATCCCATTCATTTAAATACTCCCAACCAACTTCGACCCATACCGTAGCTGGTGGGGTTGCTTTTTGATTGTCAGGACGATCTACGCAAATTGGGTCTTGGGCTTGTGCGATGTTGCGTGTAGAGCCATTTGCAATGACCCAACTTGCAACTAGGCCTAGCACCATCAAGAGGATGAAAAGTCGTGTCCGTGTAGAATATAACATACTTACTGGCTCTCCCCTTACTGCTTTTCGACTAGAGTCAACAACATCGCCCCACTTGTTGGCGTGCGATTGTAGGCAATGAATTGCCCATCAGGCGACCAGGCTACGCCGATGAACTCCGCTGTTTCTACGGGCAAGGCGTAGATTTGTTGCGTAGCAATTTCACCTAAGTACAGAGAGCCTTTATCCCAGAAAAGCAGCAGCTTGCTATTTGGAGACCAGGCTATATCTGTGTTTGCGTCTAATTCTATTTGGGCGACAATCGCACCATCTGCCTGGGCAATGTGGATTTGTTTGCAAGCTGGGTCTGACCGCTGTGGATGGCAGCGTGGATCAAAAGCAAAGATTTGGCTGTTAGGAGCCCAAAATAGCGGTGATAAATCTGGTATTGCGACGCGAGCTACAATCTCCCCATTCCCATCGCCGATCGCTACAACTGTGAGATTTGCATCACCCCACCCATCAAAAACCAACCATTCACGATCAGGGGACAACTCATAATGCGTGACTTTTGGATTAGCCTCTGTGCCACCTGTAATTTCAAAAGGTTGTACTTCTTGCGTCTCAACATCTATCGTATGTAAATGACCGCCACGAGCAGTAAATAACAAAGTGCGATTGTCCAACCATGATAGTTGATAGGCAGTCACGGATAGATTTGTAGACTTATTGTTGTCAATATCTACTACCCACAATTGATCAACAAAAATGCCTTCAATAACTTGTCTATGAACATAAGCTACGACTTTGCTATCAGGAGACCAAGCTGTCCATGTAATGGAACCAGCTAATTGTTTCTTAGGCATCCCCTTATTATCAGCCAGCCATAAATCATAATCGCCAATTCTCATTATCCCCATGCCAGGCGGGTCATCGGCATATTTCCCTTCAAAGGCTTCGCCTGTAGCAATCTGTAATAAAGCGTGTTGCCCGTCAGGAGACCAATTTATGAATTTGACGCCGATTTGTTCTAAATTCAAGTCCCGTTGAGAAGTTAGATTGCGTGTTTGATAAGTCTGCTTGAATAGCTCCTCCAAATCAACCGTTTCTTGAATCTCAAAATCATCAATTGTTTCTGGTGGAACAAATACCGGCTGTGGGGCGGCTTGCCCGGCGGGCAAATTCCCGCAGGCAGTAAACAATGTAACCAACACAGCGCCTATTGATACTAACAACACTTTCCTATTCATCTTTACACCTCCATGTTTCATAATACCTCTATTGTACGCGCTTCAGCGGGCTAACGGCACCGAGCTCAGCCGCGCCGCCGAAGGCGGCGTCGGCTGGAGCGAGTGGTTAGCCCGCGCCCCTCATCCTGAACGTTCGTTTGCGTCATAGAGTGTGACTCCGCGTGTGCTGTTTGGCCCCAGTCTCACTGGCCGCGCAGGATCAGCGGTAGGTAAATCCGATACACTTGCTGCATAGAAAACACGCCGCCGCCCCATGTCCCGGCATACAGCGTGCTCGGCGTCTGCGGGTCGATCGCCAGGGCCCAGACATCGGTATTGGTCAGGCCGCTGTTGACCTCGCTCCAGTGCGCCCCGCCGTCGGTGCTCTTGAACACGCCGCCCCATGTCCCGGC
>DYKH01000107.1 GCA_020722685.1 Caldithrix sp.
AGGCGCAAGCAGATCGCGCGCGCGAGGTGTAAGCCTACGCCCCCTCAGAACACCAGCGCGAATATTCATTGAGCTCACCTTACAGGGTTTCGGCTCACGATGAGCGTTTGAGCAAGCGCGATCTCGGTGAGGCTCTCGGCGGCAGCAAGAATCACAAAATCGACCAAACAATATCGGTTTCGAATACCTAAAATTGACAACTTCGATTTATCGACTTAGGATGAAAATCATGGTGTGTGCGGACTATGTGTCGAGGGTAATCTTATTCCCCCACTAGGGTCATGGTAATTCCCCGGGGGTACCATACTCTTTTACACCACACCTTCAGGCAGACATCAAGCCACCGCCGGCGCAGAAGTGAAGGATTTTAACACTCCTTCCTTTCGGAGCGATCGGCCTGAAGTTACGATCAGCTTGACCGCGTTTGAGACGAGCCTGTCCATAATGGCGCCCCCAACAATTGCATCGGGGAAGATGGAAAACCAGTCTCCAGGGGGCCTGTTAGAAGTAATGACGATGGAACCTTCCAAGAGCCGTTCGTCGAACAGCGCAACTATTCCCGCTTTTTGTGTAAAGAGGGCATTCATCCCAATACTGAAGGCCACCGCCTTATTACATCGGGAATAATCAAGTTTGCGCAGGAGCATATGAGCGCGTGAGTCTTTAGCTTCCCTAAAAACTGGTGGGCGGCCATGCAGCTCCGCCCACCAGCAGAAGGAGGATTTGACTTTAAAAATTATAGCTTATTTGGATCGATAGTTAGCTCGATATCATTACCGGTCGAGCCCGCAACGGAAAAATTATTCCCGTCCGCATTACCAAGCACAAGATTCCAGCTCGGATCATCATAGATGCAAATTTTGAACTGGGCACCATCTGCGGCATTTGCCCAGGAAGGCGCCTTTCCATAGAATACAATCGAGAAGGTGCCTGTAGTATCAACAGTACCGACCAGGCCTTGATCAGTGACGCTCGCTGCGGTGACATTCCAGTTATCACCAATATTGCCTGTCGTGGATCCAATCGATGCACCCGCAACGACAAATTTCTTCCCGACATCGGCAACAAGGCCATTAATTTTGACTGTGTATTTGCTATATGCATTAGTAGTAGATGTTGCGGTCACCTGAATTGCGCTTGTGTTGGTCGTTGTCGAGACATTTACTTTAATTGGCAACGAATACGTTGGATACACCTGCGTGTGCTGAATGGGACAGCCAGTAAGCGCAATGACAGCCATGAGCACAGCAAGAGTGAATATAATTCTTTTCATAGGTATACCTCACTCCTTATCAAAGATCCCAGTGGAGACCAATGCGCACTGCAGCAGTGCCAACATAGTTATAGACACCATTCCATGTAACAAAGTCGTTAAGATTAAAGCTCGATGGGCCGCTGCCAAAAGCGTTGTAAGGATCCATGTTGTACACAAACTGAGCATAGGCTGTAGGCTTCTGGAGAGCCTTAAGCTTCTGGGCAACACCAACAAAGAAGCCAAATGGCGAAGAACTTGCGGGTTGGCCGGCATTCGGCGTGCGCAATCCCGCACCCCCCTGAAGGGTAAAATCAGAAGGAAGCTTGACGGCACCGATGAGGGTATTAAAGAGATAGTTCGCATTGTTGTTGTCGAAACCATAATAGAGATCGATTCCCTTCACGGTCTTGGTCACATCTGCCATGCTCAGCTTAAGACCTGCTTCGCCAAAGAGGAACTGGCTTGTGTTTGTTCCACGAGTGAACTTATCGGCTGTTGCAGTATTGTAGGTGAGTTTTACATAGCCATTCAGCGTGGACTTTATGTCCAAAGCGCTATCGAGCTTGAGTTCGAAAGATGGCTTTGCATAGATCTGGATATTGTCTTTATCATTGTATGGAAGAATAGCTGCAGTCTTGTCGAGGACAAGACCGACATATCCATACAAGCCAACAGCGAGAGTATCGAGTGGATAGGCAAAGGCATCAAGCCATACCCGCTGGGAGTTACGCGCGCCAAGCTGATCGACGAGGTGGGTATGACCATCTGCTCCCTGCTCGACATACATCATGTTTGCCTGATAGCCGCGCAGTCTGTAGCCCAGGGTCGTGCCGAAATAATCGCCGGTATATGCCACCTGCGCATTTGCCGCAAAGTTGGGGAGGAAGCCCATACCCTGCTTGGCTCCCGATACATCCGAGGTACTGGGATTATACGCAGTGATGTAACTATTATTGATGACATTGGCTCCCCAAAGATTGTACAGCACGTTGGCTTTGACCGTCACAGGATCGAACTTGCCCGCATAGCCACCGATGAAATCTGTTTCGTAAATTTCATCGAAAATAGTTTTATATGTGGTGCCAAATGCCCCATTGTACTGGAAATCAAAATAATGATTGGCATTCTGCAATGTTGCATAGGAGAAAATACCATACTGATTGCCTGCACGATCAGCAGTTTTGTTGGGACCGATCGTCGCATTGACAGTCCAGTCGCCCATCTTGCGAAGTGCCGGCCCGAGGCTGAATACTGCAAAGCCGCCAGTTTGGTTCCAGCCTGCTTCCCATTCGGAATCGACGGTGGTCCAGCTTACGTTCGTGTGGCCTGGCAGTTTAGCATACTTGTAGCCAGTCACAAAATTGACATAGTCGCTCTCGAAGCCCAGCTTGAGATGCCCAAGATATGTTTTAGCCTGCTGCTGGCCATCAATATAATAGATAGGATCAAAAATCGTGTCGACAAGCAAATTTGTTAGACCATCGTTGAATGTAAGCGTTCCCTTCTTGTAGAGATTTTCGAAACCATCATTTTCGGCAAGCGCAATTTCAGCATAGATCGGCATACCAGGAAGAGCATTACCGGAAATCTTGAGGTATGACTTGACGCCGATACCAGAGCTCTGCACTTCCATATTGTTGGTGGTATCGAATTTGGCCTGTACGCCAACCATGCTCCATGTCTGGAACCTGAGCTTGGAGCCGCCTGAAGCAGGCGCTGCCGCTGCGGTCGTCGTGCTACCCTTCTTTGCAGCGAGCAGCTCGGCCACATCGACCAGGCCATTGAAGCCGCCAAATCCATCGTCAATCTTGTCAGGTGCCTTGATGTCAAAAATCCATGCACCATCGGCGATGAACTTGTATTTCATGACGGTGTTGGCAGGAACGACAATCTTATATTCCCAGCCATTCTCTACCTTAGTCATGGGAATGGCTCCATTTTGCCAATCCGTCCAATCACCGGCGATCACCACCTGGTTAGCTTTGGTGCTGCCGAAGAAAAAGGTAACTTCGACCTTCCCATCTCCAACTTCTTTTACTGATACATCGGCGAACACAATACCGCCGAGAATCAGAAAAGTCGCGATGAAGGAGAGAATTTTTCTCATCTCGAACCTCCGTTTGTGTAAAACGGTTTAGAAAACCGCTTTAGAATCATATTATACGAGCTCTTTACAAAGCTGTAAAGCAAAAAAATCAAAAAATTTGAACTACAACTGCAAATAGACAGCCGATCTACTTTCGAGAACACCAGTAAACGCTTGTGTGGCTGCAAGCACTTCTACAGGTGTGGATGAGTGCAGGTCGAGTGCATCTCTCCATGCCTCTTCGGGCACTGCAGAAGTGTCACGATTCATCAAAAGCGCAAGTCGCATCGCATCATCATGGATACTGAGGGCCAAAAAACCAGGAAAACTGTCATTAAAAGAAAATTCCCGCGTCCCACTGGCGAAGGTCTTCCACCATCTGCGACGCAGATGGACGAGCGCAGCGACAAAGCGCTTGAATTCTTTTTCATCTGGTTGCGGGTCCCAGATCATGCAGCGTCGACAATCAGGATCTCTGCTCCCTTCGAGGGCATACTCTGTACCATAATACAGGCAAGGCGAGCCTGGAAGCGCGAAGAGCATGCAAAGGGCAATTTTAGCGAGCTCTCGATTCTGGAACCTTGTCGCAATGCGATCAGTATCGTGCGAATCGAGCAGATTGAATGTCGACTGCAACACCGTATCAGGATAGGAAAAAAAGATTGTGTTAAAACGGTGGATAAAATCTTTTCCAGTCGGAGCCCATGAGTTCCCGAGCACGAAATCACTGATCGCGCTGCCAAAAGGGTAATTCATTACTGCATCCATCTGATCGCCACGGAGCCAGGGCATTGCATCGTGCCAAATTTCACCGACAATATAGGCATCGGGATTGACTGCCTTAATGCGTTTGCGGAATTCGCGCCAGAACTCGTGATCGACTTCGTTCGCAACATCGAGCCGCCATCCATCAATGCCAAAATCCCTGACATACTTCACCGCAACCTCAAGCAAATATTCTCTCGTTTCAGGATTGTTGGTGTTCAGTTTTGGCATGCGAGTGGTGAAACCAAAGGTTTCGAAATTTGTATGCCGTGAATCGCCGCTATCCTGACCTGATGGAAAAAGAGGAAAATCGCGTATGCGGAACCAATCACGATATATGGAATCGGGGCCTCGTTCGACGAGATCTTTCCAAGGGCCAAATTCCTTCCCAGCATGATTGAACACAGCATCGAGAATGATGCGAATACCTCTGGCTTTACATGCATCGACCAAACGTTTGAGATCCTCTTCCGTGCCGAATGAAGGATCAATGTGAAAATAGTCGGTGGTATCGTATTTGTGCGCAGAAGGAGAAGCAAAAATTGGTGTCAGGTAAATACCGTTGCAACCGAGTGCTTCTATATGGTCCAGCCCCTGGATAATTCCTTCAATGTCCCCGCCGTAAAATTCACGGTTCTGGACAGGGCCGCGGCTCCATGACTTTGTGCCGGGAGGGTCGTTGTTTGGGTTGCCATTGCGAAACCTCTCGGGAAAGATCTGATACCATACCGTAGCGGCGACCCATGCGGGAGCCCTGAAAGTATCTGTTTGATGAATGTAGGGAAATAAAAATGAATTCCAATAATCGACTGATTTGTCTCGATCTGCAGGGTCAATGAGCATAAGGCCTTTTTCGCCCAAATCACAGACTGTTCCATCTCTTCCATAGAGTCGGAACGCATAGCGTGCGCGCTTATAGGGGGGCATCCAGCGGATTTCCCAGAAATCGCTCAAGCCGTTGCTCCCAATCCGATTTGCCTTGATACGGGCACATTGCCATACCGCCTGCTTGGATTCCTGATTGAGGCGCCATTCATAGGGATCCCCAATCCATACTTCAACAGACTCGATATCATTGCTGGCAGTCTGGAGGCGGATGACCAAGCTCCGGCTGTCGGGTGAATAACAAAATGCATCGGTGGATCTGTGATAGATTGCTGCAGCGTTCATATATGGTCCAGCTCCTTTGGCGGACAATTTTCTCTTGACCGAATGGATATTAGCCTTTAAGCTATAAGTTTGTAAACCGATTTATCGGCTAAAGCGACAAAGGGAAATAAGGAGGAACATGCATGAAACGACGAATTGCATTGGTGATGGTCCTTATTCTGGTTGGAATAAGCGTGTTTGCACAATCGAAAGCCGTATGGGATGCAAAGAACCGTCAATTCCAGATCGAAAAGGGAGCCAAGATCCGCCTTGGTATGGATAATGATAAGGTGGGAGCAGCAATTGTCCAGCTTTGGGATCAGTTGCATCCAGAAGCCAAGGGAGTTGTTGAGTACATGAATCTCGGCGCCGCTGGATCGGCTGATCAAATTACGCAACTGCAGGGTGATGCTCCGGATGTTGTACTCGCCATCGATGGCGAAGTAAGCCGAAATGCTCAGTCCCTTTTGCCTCTGCACAAAGTGATCGCTGATGCTGCCAAGAATTTTGCAGCTGAGCCTTTCTTCTCGGGAGCCAATTCAGGCATGCAGATAAAGTTTATTCCTGTTGCATATGACGGAATGACCTTTGCATGGAACAAAACAATGATGGATGCCTTAAAGCTCGACACTAAAGACGCCAACAAAGATGGTCTGCCCGATGCCTTCGATACGTGGGAAGAGATTTTCGATCTTGCCAAGAAATGGCAGACAAACCGCCCCACTTACAAAGGCAAGCCTGTAGCAATTGTCTATCCGATGTGCCTTGATGAAGTCTGGTCTGGCTATTCGAATCTCACTGCTGGCGGGTGGGAAATTTTCCCAAAAGCAAATCCTGCTAATCCCGGTTTCGATCAAGACAGTTTCCGTGCAGGGCTTGAATTCATCAAAGCTGCTGCAGATGTCATGATCAGTGTTGAAGTGAACGGTGCTCGAACCCCCGCTGCCTCTATGGTCTGGCGCTGGGATGATGCGCTCAATAATGAAACTGCCCCATTCTTCCTGGTCGGCACATGGATGGATGTCAATGGTGCTGAAACAAAAGGTGGATACGATATCAAATTCGGCCCGATGCCAACATGGAAGGGTAAGCGCCTTACCCCCTTTGTGAAAACAAAGGGTTGGATTATCAATGGCTTTACGAAGTACCCCTCTGCATCCCATGAGCTGTATCGTATACTGTACACCCGCGATGGCCTCCAGGTGATGGTCAATAATTCTTCCTACATCCCCGCTCTGAAACCAAAAGCCACTAATACTCCGAGCTACCGCGACGACCCCAATAAAGCCGAGATGGCAAAGGCTTTTGTTTTCAATTATCCCGAGCCTTCGATTATCCTACCGAAAAATCCAGCGAAAAAAGCAATGGATGGTTACTATGGCATAGGTGTAAACCTTGAGCTCCGCGATATCTGGGATGGAAAGAAAACTCCTGCTGAAGCTCAGGCCAATCTTGTGAGCCTCTATACGAAGTGGTATCAGGAGAACAATAAGTAATCGAGATTAGGCATTTTTTCTTGCTCGACCGGATCGTTGCCGGCCGGGCTATGCAGGAGCTCTCATAGATGAGAGCTCCTCTTTTACTATAATTGATTTTGTTATTGAATTATATCGCGATAAACGCGAAGGAGAATGTGCGATGGCCAACGCTCCTATTGCGACTAATATACCAAAATTTTGGAAAGGGAAACCTCTTACTATTGGCATCGCTTCCCTTTTTGTGCCCGGGCTTGGTCAATGGTTCAACCGGCAGCGATTGAAAGCACTCATATGGTTGCTCATTCCTTTGTTTATCCTTGCAATTGAGCTCGGTACTTCACAATGGGGACGATACCTCGAGCTGAAGCAAGGCAAGGTTCCACCGGAAGCGCTGGCCACTCAAGCATATCAGAATACCATAGCAACTCAGGAAGTGACTTCCAGTCAGTCAGATTATATGTCAGCGCTCTTTGGAGATTCTAGGCAGGGAGAGCAGACAGCAGGCTCGGGCGATCCTTTTGCAGATTCGACAAATGCTCAAGAGAATACCATTCCGGCTCCAGCTGGCTCTGGCGATCCTTTTGCGCAAGCCGCGGCATCCGAAGAAAACAAACCTGGCTCTACGCCAGAAACCAACGCCGAGCAGGGGAATTATTTCAACGCCACCTATGTATATCCGAATTATCGACCTGGCGAACCGCACTATCCGATACGCGATTTCGGCGGCTTTTTTACTCGGGGGATATGGGGTCTTGTTACGCTAGGACGGCTCACTATTGATCAGCCCTATGCCGGCGGCTATATTGAACTGTACAATAAGATAAGCCCATGGCTGAGTGCCGATAACTCAATTGTGCTCCTTGGCAACGGGCTCATCTGTCTCGCGGTACTGCTTATTTTGGGCCTTCTATGGGTGCTGGGCGCACTAGATGCCTATTCGACGCGCAAGCGCATTCTATCCACCGGACAGGTCGAAAGATTTGGCGATTTCTGGAAGCGCACCTGGAATTCACTCTATGTGTATATAGTGTCCGCGCCTGCCTTTGTGCTTATTATCATGTTCACCGTAATCCCAATTTTTTTCACTTTTTTGCTTGCATTCACCAATTATACATACAAAATCAAACTGGGCGCAAAACTTATAGAATGGGTCGGATTCGGGACTTTCAGCTATCTGGCTATGGACCCCGGGTGGCTATCGATTTTTGGCCAGATCTTTCTGTGGACAATTTTTTGGGCATTTATGTCTTCTTTTACCGTATATGGGCTGGGATTCGTCAATGCCATGATTGTAGAATCTCCTCTCGTTCGCTACAAGAAGTTCTGGCGCACTATTATGATCCTGCCCTGGGCCATACCTTCCCTTGTAAGCCTTATGATGTTCAGAAACGCCTTCGACAAGGACGGTCTTGTGAATCAATTTCTTTTTGCAACTGGGCTTATGGAGCCTGTATCGAAGTTGCTTTTCAATATCGGCCTGGCGGGGCAAGCAGATCAACCAATCTTCTGGTTTCAGCCCATTTACAATGGCAAACTTGCTCGATTCGTTGTAATTTTGGTAAACCTTTGGCTTGGGGCCCCCTACCATATGATGATGATTACTGGGGTACTTTCGACTATCCCCAAGGAGCTCTACGAAGCCGCGGCGATCGATGGGGCATCAGGCAGTCAGCGATTCCGCTATATCACCTTGCCAATGGTTCTCAGCGCCACTGTACCCGCCTTGATCATGACATTCAGTTTCAATTTTAACAATTTCGGTGCCGTGTACTTTCTTACGGGAGGCGGACCGGTGTGGGACCCTGCAAAAGTGCCTGACAGCATGCGTATTGTCGGTTCGGCAATGCCCGGCCAGACAGATATTCTCATATCGTGGATCTACAAGTTGTCGTTCACCAAGGGTTTTGAGCAATACAATGTCGCTGCCGTATACTCGATAATCATTTTTATGATTGTTGGTGGTTTTTCAGTGTTCAATCTCCTTCGATCAAAGAGTTTCCGTGAGGAGGCAGGAGAATGAATGCGTCTATTACTATTGTGAATGGCAAGCTCTCGCGCAGAGCCAGAGCAAGACGCACGAGCCTTAAGATTTTTCAGTATGCCTGGCTCATACTGACATGCCTTGTCGTGCTAGTACCGATTCTGTGGATGATTTTTGCTTCCTTTACCAGGGGCAAGCTTTTGTCAGGTGTCCCACTTTTGCCCAATTTCAAAAATCTTTCTCTTGAGCACTATCGCTATCTCTTTACCTACAGTAGCCAGACCGGTGCAAAATTCTCGGATTTCGTTGCGTCATTTTTGCGCTCGCTTTCCATTGCGGTTGTCAACACTGGGGCTGTTGTGCTATTAAGCGCAATGACAGGTTTTGTCTTTGCGCGCTTCCGATTCAGGGGTAAAAAGTCATTGCTGGTGAGCTTTTTGCTTTTGCAGATGTTCCCCTCGTTTATGGGAATGATTGCAATTTTCATGATCTTTCGAACGTTCGGATGGCTCAACCAACCATTATACCTTGTATTCATTTATGCTGCGGGAGCCATTCCCTACAATACCTATTTGATACGCGGCTATATGCGGTCTATCTCTCTCTCGATCGATGAGGCGGCAATGATTGATGGCGCGTCGAAAACGCAGGTGTTCTTTAAGATTATTCTGCCTCTTTCGGGCTCGATTATCGGATTTGTGGCAGTAAATGCCTTTATGGCACCATGGATGGATTACATGCTGCCCAATCAGTTGCTCGACATGCAGAACCAGACGGTCGCAATCTTCCTTTATCGCCTTACTGATCCATACAACACATTGTACTACAATCCTCTCAATTTCATGGCAGGCGCACTGCTGCTTGCCACACCGATTACACTCGTCCAGTTCTATATGCAACGCTTTATTGTCTACGGCATGACGGCAGGAGCTGAAAAAGGTTGATTGCAAGAAGGCAAAATCGAAACATCCCCGATAGCTCAATAAAGGCAGGAGAAAGGAATCTCATACCCCTGTGGGATGCTCTGCGTTCATGGTGGTCAAATGAGGCTGCGGAGCATTGTGCAAACCTGCCTTGGCTTTTGGCAATTATTTTCTTTTTGGCTTCGAGCTTGGCGCTCGCTCTTCCTTTTGCTGCGGTACGATGGCGCGAAGCCTCATTCAATGCAAAGACGGCGCAGTATCCAGGCCTTGGAGCAGCCTTTATGGCACTTGCCGATGTTTCTAGAGAGTTTGAAATTCATGATGGAAAATTGATAGCAAAAGAAGTGGCACCGTTTATTCTGCACGTTGGGGAATGGACAGTCGTGTTTGGCGAGAAAGGGGATCCAGGGATATGGAATCGGTATCCGAGCAGTGAATCAACTGCTCAGCCTGTTTCTCCAGGCATGTCGGCTCAGACTGAAGCTGGTGCGAGTCCTAAGACTTCTGGTTCGCTGCTCTGGTTTGGCGAACACTGGTTTGCTATTCGCAGCAGAGCGGGAGTGGCTGGGTTTGTTTCATCCTGGAAGCCATTTGAAGGTTTTAATGATAGTCTTTTGAAGCGCGCGGCGCAAAATCGCGAGGCGATGGCCGATCTCATTGAAGCCATGCTGTTTACTGCAAACTATAGAAGCCTTGTGAGCTCCCTCATGACGCTTTTTTTGCTCTTGTTAGTGCAAAATGGTGTATATCTATTGATATTGGGTTTTCTCCTTTCGCTTTCTGCCCTTCGGCCGGGACGGCTACAAAAAGAACCGGCTAAAAAGATCAAAATAGCCAGGGCTATTAAAGTCGTCATCTTTGCCGTTGCCGGGCCAGCCTTTCTGACTGGGTTTGCGGGCCTGGTGGTTCCTTCTTTATCCACGCCGATGCTGTGGCTTTTCTATTCGTTTGCAGCCGGAATACGAGTTTTGGCCATTTATACTGCGCGATACCAACAAACGATCAGGGCTTAAGAACCTCGAACACTGCTGATGCGTGCGGAAGGACTGTGGCATCTGATGCTGCTTGCGATGCCTCAATGCCATCAGTGGTCGTTAGTCCATCATTAGATGCCCATAGCAGTCGAAACTGTATGCCTTCCGGCGCGACTGCGCGGAATGGAGTGTTCCCAAGATTGTGTAAAACGAGCACTGTTTGCGCAGTATCTTCTCTTAGCCACGCGAGAATGGATGCGTTGTCAAAACCTGGCCATTCCACAGGCACGTACCTGCCCCGACGAATCGCAGGGTTTGCTCCCCTCAGCAGAGAAAGGCTACGGTAGAAATTAGCAAGGCTTTCGGGATTTTGCTGCTGGATATCAAGGCTTGTTGTGAGGCGGTTTTGGCCCGGTACTATCTTGCCGCTTTTTTTTGCCCATTCAGTGTTTGGAATACCCGCCTGTCTAGTCCAGAGAAATCCATCACGGCGCGAGATATCATCGTTCTGATAACGAATCCCCGTCATACCAAGCTCTTCTCCATAGTACACAAAGGGCAGACCGGGCAGGGTCTGGCTTATGGCTGCTGCGAGCTTTGCCTTTTGCAACGCGAGCGCTTTTGTGGCAAGAGTCGCCTCACTATCGCCTGGCCCCGGCCCTGCACCTTCTGTTGCATTCAGCCCAAGGCCTCTCAACAATGTACTCGCGACCCTATCCTGATCATGATTTGAAAGAAGGGGCAAAGGCTGAAAAGACGGTGTTCGCTGGTATAGCTGATAATTGTTTAGATATGTAGTCAGGAATACCCCAGGACCCATGCGATTCACTGCATCAATTGTCAGCCTTGCCGCCGGAAAATCGAACAGCCCGTCAAATACCGACGCATATGCTGCAACTTCTGTGGGGCTTTCCGTAAGTACTTCCCCGATAAACATTATATCTGGCTTAATATGCCGGCAATAGCGGCGTAAATCATTCCAGAAACTTTTATTGAGCGCAAGTGTCGGCGTGCCCACAGGCATTTCGTTTGGATCGAAGGCATGTTTTGCAGCATCAAAGCGGAAGCCGTCAACCCCTTTGCCAATCCAGAAAGCGAGAATGTCCTTAAGTTCGTTTACCACATCGGTATTGTCGAGGTTGAGGTCTGGCATGCCTTCCCAAAATGCTGAAAAATATTCGAATACCGAGCCATCTGGGCGGGTATAGCGGTAAAACCTGCCCATGCCGCTTGATCCATATTGAATGCCAGGCTGCCTTGTGCGGTAATAGGCACTATAAGGGCTCGATGCAGAACGCATCGCATCGAGGAACCATGGATGCTCTCGCGAGGTATGATTGAATACCATGTCCAGAATAACCTTTATGCCTCGCTTGTGTGCTTCGCGAACGAAATGCTCGAAATCTTCCATCGTTCCCAGACGCGGATCGATTGCCTTATAGTCTTTGACATCATATCCATGGTATGAAGTCGCCGGATTGATTGGCGAGAGCCAGATAGCCGAAATACCGAGATCCTTCCCTCCAGAAGGATTGCCGTCATTGAGATACTCAAGAGCTTTGACCAGGCCATTGATGTCCCCGTAGCCATCCCCATCAGAATCTGCATAAGAGTAGACAAGTACCTGATAAGCCGGCCCCAACGCATCTTTCCACCAGAACTGCCCTGATTCCTGGCTGGCAAGTGGCGAAAGCAAGGCGACTGCTCCAAGCAAAAATGCAAAAAATCGTTTCATGGCAAACCTCTTTGTCTCGAGCAAAAAAGTCTATTGGCCCGGTCCTTGTATTTCATTCTGACTAGCGATAGTAATACACTGGATTAACCGGTTTTGTGGAGCCTCTATGAGCCAGAATTGGAGAGAATTCCTCGCAATAGACATTGCACCAGGCGAAAACAGAAGGATTGCCTTTGCCGACAAGGTTGGCGGTTTTCTCGATCTTATGTCTGCTTCTCCTTGTGCAGGCGAAGGGTATGTGTACGGTCAAGAAATCAGACTCAAGGATGTGCTTGGAGTTTCAGACGGAACTCTTTGTGCACGCACTCTTTGTCATGTGCAGGTATTGCCGGGAGAAATAGCATTCGCTTGGGAAAAACCTGGAGAAACCAAACACATTCTGAGGCTTGCGCTTCTTATGGAAGCAAATGCCATCTGGATCGAGCTGGATACTGCCAAAGCCAGCGCACGCTCAGACAGTCTCGCAAGCGCAGATGTATTTGCTATTGAATCTGATGGGAACAGGGGCACGATTGAAAGCAGTTGCAAAAGTGTCTGCCTTATTTTGCCCGAGTCCCAGGCAGATACAGATCGCTGGGAGCACACTCGCGAATATCGCAATACCTGCCTTACGCTGTGGGCTTGTGAAGGAAACGGAATTGCCATTGCATCCCGCCACGCCTTTACAATTGAAAAGGCCCTTTTTCAATCGGAAATACAGATTCCCCAGGGTTTTGGCACGATTTGGGTAACATTCGATAGTCCTTCCGCCGCAAATGGCAATGTATCCCAGCAGGCTGAACACAGTCATGCACTCTATATCGCATGGGGTAAGGACGCTGAGCAGGCGCTCACTCGGGCGCTGCATCTGGCTACAGAAGACGAAATACTACACCACCGCGCAGTGATTGCCGATATTGCTTCTTCCATAAATATTACAACTGGAAAGAATGAATTCGACAAGGCTTTGCGATGGGCAGCGTTTTCTGGCTGGAATCTCGTCACGAGAGAATATGGGCTTGGTATCTGGGCGGGGCTCCCATGGTTTAGGGATAACTGGGGCCGCGACACCTTCATCGCCTTACCGGGAATTCTCCTCGTGACAGGTCACTTTGCAGAGGCACGGGAAATTATACGCACCTTCGCGCAGCGCCAAAATACCGATCCATTAAGCTCTGATTTCGGCCGCATCCCGAATCGCTGGCGCAGCCCCGATGATGTAATTTTCAATACAGCCGACGGTACGCTCTGGTTTATTCGCGAAGTCTGGGAGTATGTGCAATATACTGGCGATACTGCTTTTGCGCTCGAAATGAAGCCTTTTGTGGACAGGGCTCTTGCAACGGACTTACGTCGCTATGATGAACATGGTTTTCTGCGACATGGCGATGCAGATACATGGATGGATGCGCGAATCCATGGCAAAGAAGCATGGTCGCCAAGAGGCGATCGAGCTGTCGAAATCCAGGCGCTCTTCTATACTGCGCTTCTCTGCGGGGCGCGAATTGCAGAGCTTGCAGGCGACTTCGAGAGCGCAGCGCACTACAAGGACAAAGCATCGAAATTGCGCACCTCTTTTGTGCAATATTTCTGGAGGCCTGAAGCAAATCGCCTTGCTGACAGGCTCTATGCGCATTCAAAAAACGCCGACCTGCGCGTACGGCCCAATGGCTGTATCGCGCTCGCTGCAACGGCCATTCTGCCTGAAGCGCACGCGCTCCTTCCAATCGAACACGAAGCGGCAGTGCTTGCCGATTGTGTCTCAAAACTTGTGTATTCATATGGCGTGGCAAGTCTCTGGCAAGAAGACCCCTTTTTTCATGGCAGACACGATGGCTCACCCCTCTATCATAAAGATGCTGCATACCACAACGGCACGATTTGGGGTTGGAATGCTGGTCCTGTCATGCAGGAATTGCTGAAATTCGGACAATTCGGTCTCGCACAATCGCTCGCTTCCGAACTGGCCAGGCAGATTCTCCATGATGGGGCGGTAGGAACAATGAGCGAAAATCTAGATGCCATGCCGGGCCAAGACGGTAAACCCGTTCCCTCTGGTGCATATGCTCAGGCATGGAGTGTTTCTGAATTTGTAAGAATAGCATTTCAGAGCTTTTTGGGATTTATACCCCGCCTTGCCGATGGCACACTAATTGTTGCACCCTACCCTGGGTTTTTAGGCACAGTAAAGTTCGGAAAAGATCAGCGGTTGTATATTGCGGCGAGCCGGGGAAGCAGCACCTTCGAATACCAGATTGAATGGCTGGGCGAAATCGTTTCAGACAGCTTTCTCGAATTGCATCTGTACATAGCAGCAACCAAGGGTATATTAAAAGCAGCTGTCCCCCTTTTGAGGGGACAGCGTTTACACCTTCGCTACGATGAAACGAGCGGAGTATTACTCTTGCTTTCCAGCTCCTCGCTCCTGGAGCAAGTACATTCGGTGATCGAAACGCAACTTGCCATTCCCTGCCAGCCTGCTCTCAACAACCTGCATTTTGCTTCCCCGAATCTTCCTCCATGGAACAGGCCGGCTCGCGAGCCAGACTATCTTGAACGCATTATTCTCAGCAGTTCAGAGAAGACCGGCTGATATCATGGTGTTGAAAGTTTGAGCATCACTGCAGTGATCGGAGCCACCGTTGCCTTTGTTCCTGAAATCTGAATACCGCTCGGCCTTAAGATGCCTTTGAGCGAGGCTTGCTCTGCATCTACCAGCACCATTGCCTTGGATAGATCGATGCCGACATCAAACTCCATGCTGGTATCGAAATTTGCATTTACCAGCATCACAAGGATCGTGCCTCTGTAGTCTACCGTCCACCCCATCGAGAGCTGATCGGCATGCGGTATCTGTTTCATTGCGCTGGAAATAGTGGCAGCATCGCCGATGTGCAATCCAGGCTCCGCTTTACGAATCTCGATGAGCCCTTTTACCCATTCCGCCATGGCCGCATACTCAGAAGGCACTGCCCAGGGGAACTGGTTGATGTCATCAGATGCATCATAGCTGTTGTGCACATATGCTCCGATTACTTCGCTTGTCGAATTGAGCTTGGGCTTGCTCCTACCACGTTCACAGCCTCCATGCAAGAAAGCAATCGGTTGGCCTGTCAGAACAAAGAAATTCGCCAATTTGGCGCGTGCGGCGATCTCCGCCCTCTCTTCAGGATATTTCGGTGAAAGTCCCACATTGAATGCAATATTGTCCGCGAGCGTAAGGTTGTCATGAGCAGACACATAATTCATCGAATCACCAGGCTGGTCAGCCCTGTAATAGAGCATCGGCCTACCGGCAAGATTGTTGAATACAAGCGATGTATTCACCGGGCGGCCGGTCACCAGGCCTTTTGTTTTATCATTCAACCCCCCACCCTTCAGAATGTCGCGGAATTCATCATTGAACACCGAAACCTCATTGGTCTGTGTCATATAGTCCTGGCTCATTACCGTGAGGGCAGGTCCATGATACATCTTCCATCCTTCTCCTTCAAAAAGAATATCTTCTTTGCCCGGTATCGTAGAAATGGCCTGGCGTGCCTTGAGAAGAGTATTCACATCGATGAGGCCCATAAGATCGAAACGGAAACCGTCAACCTTATATTCGTCCGCAAGATAATAGAGCGAGTCTCGAATAAGTCGGCTGGCCATCTTTCGTTCAGTTGCGACATCGTTTCCACAGCCGGAATTATTTGTCAGATTCCCCTTTGCATCACGGCGGTAGTAGTAGCCCGGCACAATATCATCCAGAATCGATGGTGTTGCAGTATGGTTATAGACGACATCGAGAATGACACCCATGCCAGCTTTGTGTATTTCCTTGATGAGGGTTTTGAGCTCCCTCATGCGTGCATATGGGTCTCTGGGATTGCTCGAGAACCAGCCCTCAGGCGTGAAGTAGTTGTGAGGATCATAGCCCCAATTGTAATTATTGTTATTCGCCCGTCCTGTTGCTTCGTAGGCAGTTTCGAGCTCATTGTTATAATAAAAATTGAGTATTGGCATAAGTTGAATGTGGGTAACGCCGAGCTCCTTAAGATACGGTAATTTTTCGATAAACGCGAGATATGACCCAGGCCGGGCTTTTGTGCCTGCATCAGGAGCAATAGTAAAATCACGCACCGAAATTTCGTAGATAATTGCGTCTTCACGTTTTTCTAGGCGGTAATCGGTGTACCCTTGCCATCCAACCTCAGGCTGGGCTTTTGCAAGATCGACTATAGCACCGCGCCCAGGCCCTTGCCCCGTGAATGCATCCATGCTCACTGCATATGGATCAAGCACGATATTTTCTTTATTGCCAAAAAACACCGAATATTCATAGAAAAAACCATCCGGATCGGCGCTGTCGAAAGTCCCCTGCCACACACCTGTCGTTGGATCTTTGACAAGATCGAGGCTATAATCGGCGATAGGGGCCAAACTGTTCCTATATAGGCGGGCAGTTACGCGGCTTGCAAAGGGACTCCAGAGGCGGAACTCGACAGCCTTGCGGGCGGCATCATAGAGTGCGCCTAATTTGAATCCTTCTGGCGGCACAATGGTGTCGGCCATCGTCGCAGCAAGCCCGGATGTATTCACGGTTGTCGGAGCAAGAAAAGAAGGATGAACCACCTCAATCGCCCTGTCGAGGCGTACCTCTTCACCTAGCGCCAATTTTACTCTTCGCGCGTAATTGTTCTTGCGATTTGATGGATCGGCATTGTTTACCGCATCGAGGACCGCAATCTCACCGGAACCATCAGCATACCGAACTGAGAAACCGCTTGAACCAGGCTCTAGAGAGAGCCCATATCGGCCCGAAAGGTCGATGACAATTTCATTCGGTGAGACAAGACGGGCTGCCTCGATGCTTGGCACATAGTTCCCATAACGGTATGTTTTCTGATCGCCCTGGAACACCACCCATTCATTGCCAGCACGCATATCGATAATCCGATCTTGATCTCCATCTTTTTCCCATGCTGAATCTTTTCGTGGAATAATACCAAACATACCGCCCGATCCAATCACATTAACTCCAAAAGTTGACCCATCTTTTTTAAATCTAAGATATCCGACATTGCCAACCACCTGCAAATTCTTTGTTTTTTCCCATACCAAAGCACCATCGCCTCCTGGAATCGCCCAAAGCCAAAAGCCCCAGGGTTCGTAATTGCCATCATTCCGGTAGTAGTAGATCACTACTTCATCGGAAGCGGGCTTCAGAGCATCGTGAGCCGGCACAATAAATTGCATTTTGGGATTTCCCATATTTTCGATCGTGCCCGGTTCGACTGTTTGATAACTTGCCAGGGGGCTGGATGCCTCAATTTTAGGCTGAAACGCGCATGCAGCCAGTATCAGCGCTCCAATACCGGCTACTATGGCCAATCTTATTTTTTGCTTCCTTATTCCTTGCGTGTTCATCAGCTCCTCCTTATTCCAAAATTCATTCTGTCGCTTTGTGCGATAGGAACCGCCACAATAATATTCTGCTGGTATAAACCGGTTTATCAAATATTTCATATCACAGCTGTGAGCTGGATACAAGCGCCTTGATGGCTTTATAATTAGTTTTGAGATGGAAAACCGATCAATGCAGGCAAAGCGCCCTTTGTTTTGTGACCCTCGATGCGGTGACTAGATACAATTAAGGAGACAAAAAATGGAAGCGAC
>DYKH01000432.1 GCA_020722685.1 Caldithrix sp.
AAAACCAGGAACCGACTACGAAGATGGTCTTGGGGCTGCCTTTTGATACAGCCCCTCGCCAACAGTCTTACCCTCAAGATAGAAATATCCTTCCTTATCTGCATAAAGTTCGCGTCCATCTACATTAGCGTATGAATCAGAAGGGAAAAAACACCCGCTTAGCCAGGCCCTCTCTACTGGCCTGCCCAAAGAATCAACAACACGTAGTGTTACCTTCCCTATCGCCCCCTTATGCCGTGCCTTCTTAACTTCGGCTGACTCTCCCTTTACATTCAAACCCCATAGGCAAACCAATATTAGAACACCAGTTACAACAAAGTGTTGTTTCATTTTAGCTCCCCCATCGTTACAATCTCATCGAACAACTTGTAAACGTAGAAGCATGCTATGTTCTTCAAATCGCTGTGCAACCACCTGCTGAAATACGGCCTCCCACTCCGCCCCCATCCGTTCGGCTTGTGGTCGTTCTCATCCATGTTGTAGTTCCTACGAGGAGGCAACGAGGGTATCTTGTTCAATCCTGCCGCCGGCGACAGTGCTGGCACGCCTTGGGCAAGAATTTCGTTCTGAACTTGCGCTGTGATGTTGGAAGAGAACATCGTCGCCGGTTCATGCAGGAAGTTCGCTTCGTCTTAGATAGCGGTGATTTAGTACAAGCTACTCCTCGATTTATGGCGCCCGGACTTCTTCCAATGATGACAACTTCTTGAATAGATTATGTTTCGGATCAAACTCCAAATTCCGGTCGTTCGGCGTCGGATTCAGGTAGTAGGTGAACGTCAGCTTGCCGGAGTCGAACCCGGAGAAGTCGCCATGAATCTTCCCATACAGGGCACTAACAGTGTTCCCTTTATCGTCCTTGTTCGTACGAACGCGAAAAAAGTAATTCGCGTCTTCCTCTATGTTCCAGAAAGGCGGTTTGTCCGCTCGCTCTCGGGCAACTCTTTTCACCAGATTGGTCATATATCCATCCTCTGGAGCCGTTCCTGGCAAGCGTAGAACGCTCCCTCCCCCACGAGGTGGAACCGGCACGCATTGTATGCCGTCCCCTTCATTGGGAAATGAAACCGTCAGCCTGTCATCAAAAAGACGAATATCCCCGTATTGAGTTGAAACGATTCGCGAAGGCGCACTGTCCAGGCGAAAAAATATGTCCACAACTTCTCCCTTACCATATGGCGCAACCCAGTCTCCTCGCATCAGATCAAACCCAATCGCTTCTCCCAAAACAGGAATCTTTACACGGTTGACCCGCTTTGCATACATCGCAATCGGATTGCCGATTTTCTTTAGAACAACGTCAACAACTGGATTCCATGGCTGCCATCTCTTCACAATAAAGCCTGTCACGTTGGTGAAAATGACGATGTAGCCGCCACTCCCGTAATAGCCATCCTTGGTTACGGCCACGGCAACTTCACCGCCGTTGCCTTTTCCTGTGAGCGAACACAGGCCATTGGTGTCGGTAAACCCCTTCACAATGTTGGGTCTTCCACCGCCCCATCCCCAACCTGGTTTGATCATTGTGGCAAAGCCTGCGGAGACAAGAGCGTTGGAGACAACGCGCCCAGTGTCGTCGGTTACACGAACGGTAACAGAAGCCTCCTGAGCTCTCGCAACCCCACAGACAAGAGTCGCCGTCAAAAGTACAGAAAGATAGGTTCGTAATGTCATTTCAGACCTCCGTCGCTCACAAGTTGATTGAACGCTTCGTAATTGAACGGATAGGCGATATTCTTAATGTCGCTGTGTTGCCAGTCATCGGCCGAGCGCGGCCAGTCACCGTTCTCGTACGCGCCCCGTTTGGCAGAATCAAGATCATAATTTCTTGTAGTACCAAACAGTTCCAAAGGATTGCGGCCCATTGCAAATGAGAGTGCCGGGATAGCATCCGCTAGTAAACGCCGATAAACTGCCGGTTGTTGGGCTACAGCGCTTCCGTTCGTGCCGTACAGGTCTTCGTCATCAAACCAGCCGAAAAACGAGTCGGCCCGTATGTCGTCATCTGTCAACAACTCCGCTTCGACAGGTGATAAAAGAAACCCCAATTCATTCGTATAGGAATAGCTAAAGCCCCACCCGCCCTCACAGTTGCCAGGCGCAAGCCACATCAGCGTCGTCCCTTTGCGAACTTCCTGGTTGTACCAAGCCCAGTGGGAGACAATCGGGTTGTGCAGATGACCATCACCATTATCAAGAACATCCTCAGTTGAAGAATAATAGTTGTAGGCCGAAGATATATTCCCGAATCTCCCCCTCCATGTGAGCCTGCTACGACCATCATTTGTGGGAAATAACTGATACCACTCGCTCGCCCATAGCCGGTTGCTGTACCCCTCCCAATCAGGATGCCGCATGTATTCGCGATGAATGATAGTCGAATCATAAGCCTCCATAGCCACCGCTGCGTTGAGCATGAAGTAAGCGTTGACGCTTAGACCGTAATCCTTGATCGCGCTAGAGACCACCATATTGCCCAGACTGTGCCCCGCAATCAATTTGCTGCCAGACAAACCACTAACTACAACGGCAAGATTTGATGCTGTCTCAAAAGCATGCTCAACATTCACATAATAGTCCGGCGTCGAGCCGCCAAGCCAAGGAATCCATTCGGGAACTTGGCCATCATTCCCAAACCACGTCACAGCGTAAAACTTTGCACGCGAACCAGATTGATATA
>DYKH01000433.1 GCA_020722685.1 Caldithrix sp.
CCTTAACCTTCCAGCACCGGGCAGGTGTCAGTCCCTATACGTCGCCTTACGGCTTAGCAGAGACCTGTGTTTTTAGTAAACAGTCGCCCAGGCCATTTCTCTGCAGCCCCTTTGGGCTCCTCTCGCGAGGAGATTCACCTACCGGGGGCACTCCTTCTTCCGAAGTTACGGAGTTATTTTGCCTAGTTCCTTGACTAGAACTCACTCGAGCACCTGAGGATATTCTCCCCATCTACCTGTGTCGGTTTGCGGTACGGACACCTGTGGACTCCGCATAGAGGCTTTTCTTGGCAGCTTGCTTACGGTCAGTTTGTGGGCTAGGCCCTCCCATTCGTGCCTCAGAGTTATGATCAAGCGGATTTACCTGCTCGATCCTCCTACACACTTAGACCGGCAATCCAGAGTCCGGCTGACCTGTCACTTCTGCGTCACCCCATAGCGTCTTGATCGATCCACGGGTGGTACAGGAATATTAAACCTGTTTGCCATCACCTACGCCTATCGGCCTCGGCTTAGGGTCCGACTAACCCTGAGAAGATTAACTTTACTCAGGAAACCTTAGATTTTCGGTGTCCCGGTTTCTCACCGGGATTATCGCTACTCATGCTGGCATACTCACTTCCATATCGTCCATCCGGACTCACATCCGAACTTCAACCTACCATGGAACGCTCCCCTACCGATGCGCCAGAGGCGCATCCCGCAGTTTCGGCGACAGGCTTGAGTCCCGCGGATTATCGGCGCAAGACCACTTGACCAGTGAGCAATTACGCACTCTTTAAATGATGGCTGCTTCTAAGCCAACATCCTGGTTGTCTATGCAATCGCACATCCTTTGTCACTTAGCCTGTACTTGAGGGCCTTAACTGACGGTCTGGGTTCTTTCCCTTTTGGGAATGAAGCTTATCCCCCACTCCCTGACTCCCGTGCAACGAAATATCGGCATTCGGAGTTTGATTGGGGTTGGTACCCTTGTGAGGGCCCTATTCCATTCAGTGCTCTACCTCCGATACTCTAACACGAGGCTAGCCCTAAAGCTATTTCGGGGAGAACGAGCTATCTCCGAGTTTGATTAGCCTTTCACCCCTATCCACAGTTCATCTCCCAAATTTTCAACTTTGGTGAGTTCGGACCTCCACGACCTTTTACAGCCGCTTCATCCTGACCATGGATAGATCACTCGGCTTCGCGTCTACCGCACGTTACTAAACGCCCTATTCAGACTCGCTTTCGCTACGGCTACGGTGCTGAACACCTTAACCTGGCAACGTACGAGTAACTCGCCAGCTCATTAAGCAAAAGGCACGCGGTCATGCGCCAGAGGCGCACTTCCACTGCTTGTAGGCATATGGTTTCAGGTCCTATTTCACTCCGGTTCCCCGGTACTTTTCACCTTTCCCTCACGGTACTAGTTCACTATCGGTTACGAGAGAGTATTTAGCCTTGGAAGGTGGTCCTCCCGGCTTCCCACAGGATTCCACGTGTCCCGCGGTACTTGGGTACTCAGAACAGGCAGTCTGCAAATTTTCGCCTACTGGACTATCACCATCTTTGGTAGGCTTTTTCCAAAGCCTTTCGACTAACTTGCAGATTTCTGACTGCCCGACCTCGCCGTATTTTGGTCATTCTGAGCCCCGCAACACCCGCTCCACAACGTACACGGACTTGACATGGAGTCAGGTTTAGGCTGGTCCCTTTTCGCTCGCCGCTACTTAGGGAATCGCAATCGCTTTCTTTTCCAAAAGGTACTGAGATGTTTCAGTTCCCTTCGTTCGCTCTATCCTGCCTATGTGTTCAGCAGGAAGTGGTCCGGCATTACCCGGATCGGGTTGCCCCATTCGGAGATCCCCGGGTCTAAGGTTGTTTGCACCTACCCGAGGCTTTTCGCAGCTTGCCACGTCCTTCATCGCCTTCTCGTACCAAGGCATCCTCCATACGCCCTTAGTAACTTAACCAAACATCTTCGGTTCACAGCAGATGGTTACTGGCTCTTACCACGGGCGGCAATAGCCAGATATATCTCATGTGTTACCACGCTTTTGCTTTAATCTCAAATTGTCAAAGAACATTCACAACATTGCTGTTGCTTGGGGGGTATCTCGGTTGCGAGCCGACTGTTCCGCGAAGAACAGCTTCCCTGTTTCAAAGCATACCCCATCGTTAGAAGTGAGCCATGCATCTACTCAAGGTAAGCTCACTTATCAGTGGAGCTAACCGGGATCGAACCGGTGACCTCCTGGTTGCAAACCAGGCGCTCTCCCAGCTGAGCTATAGCCCCGATTCAAATCCCTAACAGTAAATCCAAGAGCAATGACTTGACTTTTTTCAATATCTACGTGTGGGCCTAAGTGGAGTTGAACCACTGACCTCACGCTTATCAGGCGTGCGCTCTAACCGCAGCTGAGCTATAGGCCCTTGATCACCGGGCCGTTTTTGATTTTGTTTGATCGACCATTTGGCCCGTGCGGACAAAATAATCGGATAGCAGTCATCACCACTATCCGAGTGCTTTCACGCGCTGAAAAAATATAAATAAAGCGTGCACAGCTCCTTTGTCTCGGAGCTCATGGATGTCTACCCATCCCGTGATGACGGATAGAGTTTCTCCATAGAAAGGAGGTGATCCAGCCGCACCTTCCGATACGGCTACCTTGTTACG
>DYKH01000434.1 GCA_020722685.1 Caldithrix sp.
ATAATCACGGTCATCAAATGGATTTTTTCGATAGATAACCATGATTATCAAATAGGTGAATGTTGTAATTAGAAAAAGCGGTGTGAAAATTTTTGCAATTGTGGGCGCTATATTGAGACGTTTGTCAATTACTTTGTCTAAAAGGAAAGTTGCAACGATAGGTGTAGATACAGCGCCATAAACTACTACATAGTTTTGATACCAATCTGTTAATTCATAGGTGTTTTCAATAAAGTTAAGCAAAGCCATAGTAATACCAGATAAGATTGCGCCGCCAATCAACAGAATTGTTGTGTAAATAATCAATTCACCATTGAATCTAAGAAAGCCCATTCGAGCGGATACTTTCCTCCAATCCTTTCCCGCAAAAGCGACACCTGTCAACAACCATAGAAATATTGGGATATGCAATTCTGCACTTGTTAGTGCATCACTAAAAGCCCTGTGCATCCTAGAAAATTGATATGAACTGTTATCTGGCAAGAAATTCAAATAAATCAAACTTCCCGCTGTAATGACGAAAACCAAAACCGTAAATTTAGGTGATTTGGCGCGCTGAACAAAATAAGCAATTAGTGGAACGATAAATACCAATGCTAAATTCCGACTGTAAAACCATGAATCGTCTATTGACTTGAAATAATCTGGTAATTTGAAAATTGTTCCTGCGATGGCAATTAATAAAACAAGAATGAGAATATTTTTGAATGACCAAGCGGAAACGACTTGCCTTTTTTCGCTTTCCGCTTCGTAGCTCAATCTTTCTTGCCATACTTGGAGGATGTCTGATTCAGGGTGGCTTGCAAAGGCAGACGGAAATGCTCGGAAAAACTCATCGGGATTTTCCCGATAAAGCACCTCCAATTCTTTTGGAGAATTCATCGCTTCAACAATTTTCGTTTCCATTTTGATTATTCCATATTGATTCTACAGGTTGCCTAACAGGGGTTCTGCGGACGTCCAGCGAATTACTTATGGGCGGCCGCCGCCTAAAACCCCAAATTAGGCCGCCAGGCGGTCAAAGATTAAAACGCACATAAATATTATAGCATCCCTGTCAACCTCTCGCTTCCCTCCGCGGTCAAACTTCACCTCCCTTCAACCCAATGATATTTGCGTACTTCCTCCCTTTCAAACTGCCAATCAATTTATCCCACTCCTTAAGCGGAACGAGATTCCCGCGCGGCACCTCCTTCAACTCGTACAACTCGAAGCCCAGATCGGCCAACTCCTGCAAATAGGAGGGCGCATCGCCGCCTGCGTCGCGCAGTCCCTTGGGCCAGAACTCGGTCATCAGGATCACGCGCTCGGAACGGCGCAGGGTCTCGCGCAGTCCGCGCAGGGCCATCTGCTCGTAGCCCTGCACGTCAGCTTTCACAAAATTGACCTGCCGGATTCCGAGCGCTTCGAGTTGCGCGTCCAGCGGGCCGCTCTGGACTTCGATGCCCTCCCACTTCTGTCCGCTATTGGCGTACAGGCGATTATCGGCCTTGTTCTCTGGATTCTGGAAGAGCAGGCGCGCGCCTGGCTCTGCGGCCGCGGCCATGTGGAGAGCGTCCACACGCGGACCGTCCGCGCGGCGGTTCTCGGCGATGTTGCGCTCGAGGAAAGTGAAACTCTGCGGCCGCGGCTCGACCGACACGATCCGTCCGCCCGCCCCGAGGCTGTGCATCGCCAGCGCGGTGTACAGTCCCACGTTCGCGCCGATGTCCACAAGGGTCATATCCCCGCGGCAGTGTTTCTGGAAGAAGTACAACTCGCTGGGTTCGTAGACGCGCAGCGCTACCGCGCCCGAGAGCACAGGATCTTCTGGATCGAGATAGACGCGCGCCGGCCCGACTTGCGTCATGCGCGGGATGATGCGCAAAAGGATGGCATTGGTCAGCACGCGCAAAGGCCGCGGCTTCAACACTTCCGTGTAGATGAATTGTGCAAGCGACATGGCGGGGACATTATATCAACACAAATCCCGAACAAATTTGCTATAATCAACCTGTCCAGACTTCGGAAGTCTGCCATGAAAATAGGTTTGTCGGAGTCGAACGTCTCCAAACGTTCGCTTCTCACTCCAAAGTCTGGAGACTTTGGACTCCGTTTCCATCCTTCGAGATGAAACCCGTTCATGGATACTTTATGATTACGATTGCGAGGCCGCCATGAAAAGACTCATTGCATCGTTCGTTCGCAAGGCCATCCTGTTGATCTTATTGTCCACGATGGCCTGCACGCCGTCAGCCACACAAACGCCCGCGGACGAGGCGACAGAGTCACCGTCCGGCGCGACCGAGACACCGGGCCCGGTCATCGAGGCATTGCCGGTCCACGTCGGTTATGGCGCGCGCGGCCCGTGGTTCGAAATCTATTTCACCGATCCCGCGAATCCCGCCGCCTCGCAGGAATCGGGCGGCGTCGAAACGCCGCTCATCGCCGCCATCGATTCCGCCAAACTCAGTGTGGATGTTGCAATGTATAGCCTGAGTCTGCGCGAACTTGGCAACGCGCTCTTGCGCGCCCGCGACCGCGGTGTGCAGGTGCGCATTGTCATGGAAAGCGACAACCGCGACCGCACTGTGCCCGCCGCGCTGATCGAGGCGGACTTGCCGATTCAGGGCGACCGCCGCGAAGGGTTGATGCACGACAAGTTCGTCGTCATTGACCG
>DYKH01000435.1 GCA_020722685.1 Caldithrix sp.
AATATCTATATTTAGACAAGAAAATTTTAATAAATTGACTGGCTATAACTATGTTGGAGCAGGAAAGGAGAGAGACGAAGATGGACCATAGCGACATCTGGACTGAGTGCGTGAACTCACTGATACGGAACCTCCTCGACGCGCGGAGCACGGCTGCCCGGGAAGTCGGGAGAGTGTGGCAATGGGCATTTCAAAGGCTCCATGAACACCCCGACACGTACAACCAACTCCAGGATTCGAGTGCCGAACGGCAAGCGGAACTGGTGCGCGAGTTCCTCACCGCGTGCGAGCTTCGCGCCGAAGGGAGGCCAACCTCCGATCAGAAGATGGTTGAGTACGCAATTGAGCACAGCGTCCCACTGACTGACGCTCCGGCCTCGGCACAGGTCAGCGGAGAGATTGCGGATGCACTGGCGGCCTTTGGGATGTTTCTCGGCCACAAGGGACAGAACACAATTGATGCCCCCAGTCGGTTTCCCTACACGGCGGCTCTGTTTGGTTTTAACCGCGAGGTCTTCGACGACATTCTCAAGTCCAAGCAGATACCGGAGGGGCAACGCACGATCCTTCAGGAGGTTGCACGGTATGTTCCGAGAGGAGCAGCGCAGGAGGAATACTTTCGGAGATGCGAGGCTGCGGCAAGTATCGAGCGGCTATTCGGCTTCTCCAAACGACTTCTCACAGCGACTGAGGTCTACCAGCGAGGGCGGGAGTTCTACAAGACATCGTCACGTTTGGGGCCGGTCTTGACCATGACCTTCTCTAACACGTCGGGCCTCTGGAACCCCCTCGAACGATACGGGACGGCGGAATTTGAGCGCCGGTACGGGATCAAGCCGGACGCGAATGTCAAGTTCAAGGACGGCTTCCGCTCAACGAATTTCGTGGATGGCATCCTCAACCCGCTGCTTGCGTGCCGGCGGCTGTACCTCTTCAATGATTCCGACACGTGGACCGCGTTTCGCAGTGCGCGCTCGGCTGCCGCCGATGTGAAGAAGTTTGATGTCGACACCTCCCGACTCGTTGACGAGGTGTGCACACGAATGGAGACTCCGACAGGTACGCTCCACCTCGCCACCGTAAGGAACTGGTCGGAGTTCCCCCCGCTTGCCCTGGTAACGCGGGTATCGAGCGATGTTGTCATGTTTAGCAATCGAGGATCGGATTTCGCGATTTCACACGCCTTCTGGTGCAGCCTCACCGAGGCGGCGGCCAAGAAAGCGAAGACCTGTGGCCGTATGCTCTCGGTTTTGCAGACTGTGACGGAGATGGTCAGTGGTGGGCTTCTGAGCGTTCTCAGTTCGCTGGGGCCATTCCTGGAGACTCTGTTTGGGAAGGTGGAGTCGTTTAAGGCAGTTCAAGAACGCGTCGCCGGGGAGCGTCTTCGGCGCCTGCTCGACGAGGAACCCGGCCGGGTACTTTCGGAACTTGAGGATCGCTTCGACCTCAAGATCGAATACGTCACGGCCAGCATGCTCCGCGCGGAGATAAGGAAGGCGACTCAGGAAAAGGACAGATGAGGCTCCAACAATCGGCTGGAGGCGACGCGGTAAACCGCGTGCCTCAGCCGTGACGTTAGCGAATATTAAAGAATAAGGATTTATCTGAAATGCAAAGAAAGCAAAAGATAAAGTACCTAATCGCTATTTATACAATCGTTGCATCTTTGGCAGTCATATTTTGGATTCTGGCTTATTTTAGAGCGAACGACATATTACAGGCAACATTGTTGAATTTGGCAACGGAGTTGATAGGCGTTGTCTTTATATTCTTTATTGTTAATTACCTATTCTTACTCGATGATTGGGATTTAGGAGAGAGAATAAGACGGCTTTTAGACAAATTAGAAACAACAAGAAAAACGAGCTCAAAAGATTTCTTTCAGCCAAAAGCTCCAATTGATAATCTGATTAAAGAATCTCATTCCATCGATTTATGTGGGGTAGCTTTGACAACCACAATTGACTCAAACTTGGGTTTGATTAGAGATGGGATTAGAAACGGGCTTGAAATGCGAGTTTTAATCATGGAAAATGATAGTGAGACTCTAAAAATTGCAGCGAGTAGAAGCGAGCAAGACGACAAGAAATACTATGAAAAGAAACTTGAATCAACAATTAATAATCTGGAATTCTTGTTTAATAATTCATCATCGGTTTCATCAGACTTTAAAGGGAAATTAGAGATTGGTTTCTTATCATACCCACCATCATTCAGCATCAAGATATTTAAAAAAAGGAATAATGAAGGCTTGTGTATTGTCGAGATTTTTGCACACCACGTTGGATGGGGTGACCCGCCAGTCTTTTTGCTTGATAGTAAAAAAGATAATGAATGGTATGATTATTTTCAAAAGCAATTCGAAGCAATGTGGCACAGGAGTAAGAAATATGAACCAATTAGGGAACAGGTTCAAGAGCAAATAGCTTCTCATTAGAGTTCCTGTTTCTATTCACGTTTATACAGGTCGCTAACAAACGGCTGCTCTTGACGGCGGGGGCGCCGTGCAAATTTCAAAGTTTATTGCTTGTTTCAAGTTCTGTGGTGAAACGACGTTCTGTGCTCGAAATCCCCGCCGCAAGAGAGCCGTAGCGTTATGTGTGTGATAGAAATAATAATAAGGAGACAAAATGAAAATATCTATCAA
>DYKH01000436.1 GCA_020722685.1 Caldithrix sp.
GTGTCTGGCACCTGAAGATAAATCCTCATTCACAAATAGAATCGTTTCTGAAAAGATAAGCTTCCCCATACCCGGCCCACTTCGCGCAGGCCACCAGGTCGGCCTTGGCAGACCGAAGCATGTCTCAAATCCACTCTATCTAATGCCTCGAAAAGCCGGCTATAAGACTTGACGAACAACATCCAATGACTCAACGAGGCAGATTTGCAGAGTTCGGAAGGATCGAAAATCTTAGTTTATCCTTTGGGCATCATAGACACGCCTACATTTTTGCATTTTGATTTGTCAGTTTGCATTTTGATATTTGAATTTTCCATTACCTTCATCAGGAATGCTTTTGGCCTTTCTTCGCAAGAGGTACGCATTTGCCGGATGAACCTTTTTTCTTATGGCAACCCGCGATCTGGCTGTAACCAGCAAAACCCAAATAGAGAACGTGGCGAGGAATTTCTTCCCCGCCACGTTGAGGGAATCATTTCTGACTGCGAGAGATTGAATCGACCTCCCACAGGTTTTGATAGCTCTATTTGAGCATCAGCATGCGTCGAATTTGAGTAAATTGTTCTCCGCTGGCTTTTGCTTCGAGGCGATAGATATAAATCCCGCTCGCCATCTTAACGGCGTACTGATTGGTTCCATCCCAATTGACCGAGTAGCTGCCGGTATCCCTTTGACCATCAAATAGGATTTTCACTTCCTCGCCGATCAGGTTGTAAACCGTTAAGCGCACAATGGCTGCTCTCGGCAAAGAAAACTGTATCTCAGTGCTCGGATTGAAGGGATTGGGATAGTTTTGATAGAGGATCATCTCGCGCAGAATGATTGCTTGGTCGTCGACGTGTACGGTATTACTCGGATAGAGGTACGCTCTTGAACCAAACAATGTATCCCAATCGCCAATCAACGACGTGAAATCCGTCAGCTTTACCTTGCCGCAATTTTGCAGAGCAGCAAGAGGAACGAGAAGGGAATGTTCGATTGCTCCGAGTCCATTTGCGGCGATGATCGTTGCCGGTTTAATATGAATCGACGCGGTCAACATGAATTGCGGGGATACGGCGCCGCTGGCGTAGAGGTTGATCAATTCCTGGACGCTGGCCACATTACCCTTATACTGTCCGAGGCTGGCAATATTTGCTGCCGGGTCATCCACAAAATAGTTGAACCTGTTTTTGGGCCGCCACACGCCGCTGATGAGTGGGTCGTTCACATGATTGGGTGTTCCACTTCCCATTAAAATGTTTCCGCGCCAGTACGCCCAAGAATATCGTGAACCCGCAACCGGAACTCTGAAACGATCCCATTGCTGAAACTGCGGAAGGTGCGGGTCCCAAATGTGTCCGCCAATCACGGTGCTTCCCCCGGCGCCAAGTGAATCAAGCAAGTGCACCACGTCGGTGTGATTGTATCCCTGCTGCTCGTGAGAATGGGGATCAATGGCGACATTCAAATCTTCCTTCAAATAGCGCAACAGATTCTTGCCATTGGTCGCAGCGGTTAGGGAAGAATCTTCATACAGCAAAGCGGCGAGAAGAAATTTCCAATCCGGCTGAAAAGACCGGCGCACGTTGTACCTTAGGCAGAGGTCCGCCACGGCAATGAGCTTTCCTCGATAGAGCAAATAGTTCTGGTTCGATTGTTGCCTGCCGAGCGCGCCGACAGGAATATTATCCTCAACGTGTGTGACCAGGACTGCATACACCGGCGGCGGTAGCGTCTGCGCATTCGTCGTTGAAACACAGATCGAGAAGATGGGATTCATCAGTCCCGTCAATAGTAGGCATATGAATCATCTTACCATCTCCATCTTTTTTTGTTCAACAAAAGTTCCTGCGCCAACACTGCTGCTGGCGCTGACGGATGACAAGATCAGCAAACACTGCTATGAAAGTTACATCGCTCAGATAGCCTGTCTCCGTTGCAGACGGGAAGCCTGAGCTGCGACTACTTCACGAAAACCGCCTTGCGCGTTTGGGAAAATTTGCCGGCGGTGAGCTGGTAGAAATATATACCGCCGGCCAAATCGCGCGGCGCGAACGTCACGGCGTGATTTCCCGCTGCGAGAATGCCCTCCACCAACGTCGCCACTTCTCTGCCATTCACATCAAAAACCTTCAGCGTCACTTGTTCGCGGCGGGGCAGTACGAAACGAATCATGCTTGCCGAATTGAAGGGATTGGGATAGTTCTGCCACAGAGCATATCGTCCAGGCAGTGAAGGCTTTTGATCTATTATGGCGTAGCTGTCGACACTTTGTAAAGTGGATTTCATCAGCACTACCGTATAGGGATTCCACGTGGACATGGTGAAATAGATGGTCGTAAGGGAATCATTACCCGTTGCCAGTTCTTCAAATTGATATGGGCCATATTCGCCGCCCCACTCATTTTCGCGACCAGGGTCATGAACGCTGTCACAGCGCTGCCATTGCCAGTTTACATGCATGAAATGACAATAACCGTTATCATGCCAGGGATGAAAGAGCACCTGCGGTTCCGACCACGGGCCATAAGGCGCCTCTGCGGTGCGAAAGTTAATGCCCCGTGGTTGGGCGCAATTATACAACATGAGCCATTTGCGCAGAAATGGGTTGTAAGAAACCGAAAGCTCGCCGACACACGGTTGTGAGAACAATGACTGGGCAT
>DYKH01000013.1:0-39787 GCA_020722685.1 Caldithrix sp.
CCCGCCGAGAGATGACGGTTCTTTATATCACCGGTGAGGAATCGGTGCATCAAATCAAAATGCGCAGCAACCGATTGGGCCTGGATTCCAAGCAGGTATTTGTCTTGGCGGAAACCGAGCTGGAAGCAACTATGGAAGCCATCGAGCGATTGCAGCCGGGACTGTTGATCGTAGATTCCATCCAAACCATGTTCACGACTCGGCTGGAAAGCGCTCCGGGAAGCGTCAGCCAAGTTCGAGAATGCGCACTGCAATTCATGCAGATTGCCAAAAAGGTCAACCTCCCCACATTTTTGGTCGGCCATGTGACCAAGGAAGGCTTTCTCGCTGGACCGAAGGTCTTGGAACACATGGTGGATGCGCTGTTGTTATTTGAAGGAGATCGTGATCATTTTTATCGCGTCCTGCGAGCGGCCAAGAATCGTTTTGGCTCCATCCGCGAAATCGGCGTTTTCGAGATGAATGAGCGTGGCCTGCAGGACGTGCCCAATCCTTCGGCAGTGTTTTTGTCGGAGCGGCGCACCGAGACCAGCGGCTCGACGGTGATCTGCTGCATGGAGGGGACCCGCCCGATTTTGGTGGAGCTGCAAGCATTGGTAACGCCGTCTAATTATGGGCTGCCGCAGCGCACTACTACGGGTCTGGACATCAAGCGGGTGACCATGCTGTTAGCGGTTTTGGAGAAGCGGCTCGGTTATCATGTCGGCACCATGGACGTCTTTGTCAACGCGGTGGGTGGCATCCGCATCGATGAAACTGCGGCCGATTTGGGCGTGATCGCCTGTGTCGCTTCAAGTATGCGAAATCGCGTGGTGGATGCGCAAGCATTGGTACTAGGCGAAGTGGGTTTGGGTGGAGAACTGCGCTCCATCTCGCACATCGACAACCGATTGGCCGAGGCGGAAAAGATGGGGTTCGCGCGGGCGCTGATACCCAAGGGCAATAAGAAAAATCTGAGCCACTCCGGCAAGATCGAGATCATTCCAGTGGAGACGGCGGAACGGGCTTTAGAAGCCGTGCTGCAATAGGAAAGGTTATAGGAGTAAATGTATAAATGGGTACGACGGTTGATGTTCAATTGAAAAGCACGAGGGCGGCAATAGAACACTATGTTGCCCAAACACTTGAGAGTCTTACCGAGGATGAGCTGCAAGAGGTTGCAGACTATCTGGCCTTCATTCGATACCGTGCTCGCGTTCAAGCAATGCCGCAGATTAGTAAAGAACAACTTGCTTCCCTTTATGCAGAGTTCGCCGAAGAAGATCGAGAGCTTGCGGAAGAAGGGATGACCGAATATCTCCAGACATTGCAGTCCGAGGAAGAATAATAATGGCAAAGCGCAGTGAAGTGTGGATAGCCGACCTGAATCCTATCAAAGGATCTGAACAGGCTGGCATTCGACCAGTTATTGTTATTCAAAACGATGCACTCAACGCAGTTACGACAACAGTCTTGGCTATTCCGCTGACTACGAATTTAAGCCGCTCCGTGTTGCCGTCCTGTGTACGGATCGAAAAGGGCGATGGTGGTCTTGAAAATGCTTCAGTAGCTCTGGGACATCAATTGCGCGTGCTCGATAGTACCCGTTTGCTTCGTAAGATTGATATCCTACGTCCAAGCACAATGTCCGCTATCGAAGGCCGTATTCTATTCACACTTGGGATAGTGTGAAAGAAAACAAGGTTGATGCGATCTTTAGGTCATAACTGATTTGTTTTGGACTGAACTCAACCCGATGATCAGGCTAATCAATGAAAACTGCGAAATAGGATCGATACGTTGGTATGAATTCTTTAGCCGTTGAAACTATAGAAGGTGCTCGGGCACAACAAGTCACCCTCAGCGAAGACTCTCTGACCGTCGACTTGCTAGACGGACGGACAATTATCGTACCCTTAGTATGGTATCCGCGTCTCTGGTATGGAACACCGGATGAGCGCAACAAATTCGAGATCATTAGCGATGGCACGATCATCGACTGGCCGGATTTGGATGAGGATCTGAGAATTTGCGGGAAGCATAGTAGCAATGGATCTAATCCTTGAAATCTAATACCGTTATCAGGACAATAGAAATGGTGAAAAAAGTTGGCGAGGTGACCAGAATGCATTCTGATATTGTTGAAATGGTAGTTGAGCAATTGAAAGATCTGCCCAGCCGATCTCAGTGGCGGGTATTAGAGTTTGCGCGTGCTCTTAGCCTCCGCACTCCACAAGGCATTCCGGGTTCGCAATTACTCCGTTTCGCGGGCGCGATATCTATGGAGGATGTGAACGCAATGCGAGAAATGATAGAGAATTCCTGCGAAAGAGTGAACGCCAATGAGTGGTAGATATCTGCTGGATACAAATATTATCATTGCATTGTTCGCCAATGAAGCGGCTGTCAAAGAGAATCTGGCAGAGGCTGGGGAAGTTTTTTCCCCAGTATTGTTGTGGGGGAATTGTATTTCGGTGCGCTCAAATCAGAACGCGCAAACGTGAACCTGCGGCGGGTTGATGATTTGGCGGCAAGTAGTGTTGTGCTTATCCGTGATACCGAAACAGCGCGACGCTATGGTGAAATCAAGAACGCCTAGCGTAGCAAGGGACATCTTTTACCTGAGAACGATATCTGGATTGCGGCAATCGCCTTACAGCATGACTTGATTTTGGTGACGCGTGATTTGCACTTTGATGAAATTGATACTTTGAAAATAGCTCGTTGGTAAAATGGTCAAGAAGTTTTGCCTTATTCCTATTTCGTTGTACAGCGGCAGCGGACAAACTATAGGTATGGCCTCAAAAGCTCTTTTGCCTGAAGTGGACGAGGACTTGAGCATCTCCGGGCTGCTCGCCGGACGGCGGTCAAAGCAAAGTCAGCCATCTTTAGCGCGCTGGCCTGAGGAACGTCGTATTGGAGTTTAGAATAGTTCGGAGGGACAAGCAATCCCAAGCGCGCGCCGGCATTCTAAAAACTGCCCACGGTACCATCAAGACGCCGGTGTTCATGCCGGTGGGAACGCAGGCGACCGTCAAGACCCTTTCTCCTGCGGAATTAGAGAAGCTTGGCGCGCAAATCATACTCAACAACACTTATCATCTTTACCTGCGCCCCGGTCATGAGCTGATCCGTCTGGCCGGCGGCTTGCACAAATTCAGCAGTTGGCATCGACCCATTTTGACCGATAGCGGAGGCTATCAGGTTTTCAGCTTGGCGGAGCTGAACAAGATCACCGACGACGGCTTGCATTTTCAGTCGCATTTGGACGGCTCCCGGCATTTCTTTACCCCGGAAAAAGTAGTGCAAATTCAGCGGGATTTAGGCTCCGACATCATGATGGTCTTGGACGAATGCGCGCCCTATCCCTGTGATCATGAGTATGCGAAAAAATCCATTTGTTTGACTACCTCCTGGGCAAAGCGCAGCCTGGAGGCATTGTTGGCGAATCTGGAGCGGCACGGCTACTCACAGGCTCTGTTCGCTATTGTCCAGGGCAGCACCTACGCCGATCTGAGGCGAGAGAGCGCACAAGCGTTAGTGGAAATGGATTTTCCCGGTTATGCCATCGGCGGATTGTCGGTGGGCGAGCCCAAGTCGGCCATGCTGGAGATGACTTCGCTGGTGACCGAGCTGTTGCCGCAAGACAAACCGCGTTACCTCATGGGCGTTGGCAAGCCGGAAGATTTACTCGATGGCGTTGAGCGCGGCGTGGACATGTTCGACTGCATCATGCCGACGCGCAACGGGCGCAACGGCACGGCGTTTACTTCGCGTGGACCTATTGTCATAAAAAACGCCAAGTACCGCGAGCAGTTCTTGCCGTTGGATGAGGAATGCGACTGCTACACCTGCAAGACGTTCACACGGGCTTATTTGCGCCATCTTTTTCAAGCGGAAGAGCTTCTGGTGCTGCGGCTAGTAAGTTATCACAACTTGTATTTCTATATGCGGCTCATGGAGCGATGCCGGCGCGCCATTATAGGCGGCGCATTTGAAGAATGGAAAAAGGAGTTTTTAGAAAAGTATTTTCAGAACGCAAATGATTAGAGCATCGTTTCTGAACAAGGTAACTAACCCAATCCGGCTTATCTCGGAGTTGAAGGGCAGGTCATTGTTGATACTGTGACATGCTCTCGTCTTTGATTCAAAGAAAAATGGCGTGGGTGATGGGGCGATCCAATCATAGGCTGGGGCTTTGGTCTCTGCGGCTTATTGCTTCCAATTCCCCATTATCTCTAGCTGATCATCTCGTGCCTTCTGTTCAGCAATTGGGAGCACCGGGCGACACATTAAGAGTTATAATTCCAAGGTCCGTGGGGTAAAAATTGGAGAAAATGAAAATGAGTATAGATTCTAAGACTGTGCTGATTGATCAAGAATTAGCAGCCAGTGTGCGAGCGGGTCTTTATCGCAATAAAAACGAGGCTCTCCAAGAAGCCGTCACAACTTGGCTCGCCGTTAAGCCAAACATAAGGCTTGAGGTAGCGATAGAACTGTTCAAAGAAGGCGAAGCTACCTTAGATCGCGCTGCGGAAATGGCTGGAGTGAATAGATGGCTTTTCCATGATATCTTGACCCAGCGCGGCATCAAGATTATTGTGGAGGCAGATTCCAAAGAAAAGCTGGCGGCTACAGCCAAGGCGATCAAGGGCAAGACCTGATGATCGTGATTGACGCAAACATAATTTCTACCTTTTGCCGTGTGAACAAGCTGAAGCTTCTTTTTCAGCTTTTGCCAGAGGAACAATTCGGCGTTGCGTCCGCAGTCTATGATGAGATACATGAAGCAATACTCTACGGCTATAAATTCCTCGAAAAGGCAAACTCTTTCATTGAAAGCGGCAAATTGCATTTGCTACCTATGAGCCAAGATGAGCTTCTTTTTTCAAGCATACCCTTCCCGCTAATTTTGGACGAGGAGATTTGGAGAGCCTCACCATAGCCAAACGGCGTTCGCTCATCCTGCTTACGAATGACAAGAGGGTGAGAAACTTTTGTCAATCCGAAGGTGTTGTTGTCTACGATCTGCCAATGCTTTTGCGTGCCCTTTGGACAAATGGCATTCGCAAGAAGCAAGAAGTCGAAGCACTGGCGACCGAGATTGAAAATAAAGAGCACATGGTCATTAAGCGAAAGGACCAAATCTTTGAGGATTAGCCATGCAGGAAAGAATTTTGCGCAGCGATATAGCTCCGGCCAAAACTTGGCTGCAGAAGATTGATATGGTTGCCAGCGGATTACTCCTGCAGTGCTTTGAAGCAATGCCTTTCCAAGGAATTCTAAACGTGTTGGCTTACCAATAACATCCATCGAATCGGAGGAATAAGTGAAAACCATTCTGATCTTCTTGGCAATGGCGCCTTCCGGCCAAAGCAATCAGGGCAGTCCCCTGGGATTTCTTTTGCCCATCATTCTCATTTTTGCCATCATGTACTTGCTGATCTTTCGCCCGCAGGCTAAAAAGCAAAAAGAGCATCAATTGATGATCAAAAATCTGCAGAAAGGAGATCGTGTCGTCACTGCGGGCGGCATCTTTGGTACCATCGCCGGGATCAAGGAGAAAGAGAACACCGTGATCCTCAAGGTGGATGAAAACGTCAAACTCGAAATCGCACGCGCTTCCATCGCCCGTGTTTTAAACAAAGAGGAGTCGGCCAAGTAAGAATAGCTGGCAGCCATTCGATGAAAATTGTCTTTATGGGAACGCCGGAGTTTGCGCTTCCCAGCCTAAAAGCTCTTTTGAACAGCCGGCATGCAGTTGTGGCCGTTGTGACCGTTCCGGACAAGCCCGCAGGCCGTGGCAAGAAGCTGCGTCCTTCCGCGGTAAAGCAGGCGGCAATAGAGGCAGGTTTACCGATTATGCAGCCGGCGCTGCTGAAAGACGAGGACTTTCTCCGGCAACTGCGCGGTTTTGATGCTGACTTGTTCGTGGTAGTGGCTTTTCGTATCCTGCCGCCGCAGGTGTTTACGATACCGCCGCTGGGAACCATCAATCTGCACGCTTCGCTGCTTCCGAAATACCGCGGCGCCGCTCCCATCAATTGGGCCATCATGAATGGCGAAAAGACCACGGGCGTCACCACGTTTTTCATCGAGGAAAAAGTCGATACCGGCCAAATTCTGTTGCAGCGTCAAGTCCCCATTGACGGCGACATGACGGCCGGGGAGCTACACGACGAGCTGGCCATTGTCGGCGCGGAAGTGCTCATGGAAACCATCGACGGCATCGATCGGGGGACGCTTCAACCGTTGAGCCAGCAGGGAGAGGCCACTTTGGCGCCCAAGCTTACTCCGGACTTGGAGCAGATCGATTGGTCGCAAAGTGCCGTCGTCATTCACAATCGAATTCGGGGATTGTCGCCTATCCCGGGCTGCTATACTTATTGGGGAGGCAAACGACTGAAGCTCTTGCGTAGTAAAATGATCACCGAGAGTGGCCGTGGCAAGGGGATGGCCGGCGAGATCATTGCGGCGGAAAAGGACGGCCTTTTGCAGGTGCAGACCGGCGCCGGGAGCCTCGCCTTGCTGGAATTGCAGCCGGAGGGAAAACGACCGATGTCTTGTGCGGAATTTCTTCGCGGCTATCCGCTCAAGGTCGGCGAAATGCTTACGAGTCGGGGCAACAAGCACAATGAGCATCCCTAGCCAAACGATGCGTTCCGTTTCCGCAACATTGAGCCCGGCGCGCGCAAAGGCATTCGAGGCTCTCCGGCGTGTGGAGCAGGAGGGAGCCTATGCGGACCTTGTTTTGGGCCGATTGTCGGCCGATGACCGCATGCAGTCCAATGACAGGGCGTTGCTCAACGAGCTGGTGCGCGGCACGATCCGTTGGAAAAAAAGGCTGGACTGGATCGTCGATCAGCTTTGGCAGGGCGAGAGGAAGAACCTGCCCAGGTCGGCACGTTGGTCTCTTTGGCTCGGACTTTACCAGCTATTGTTTTTGGACAAAGTGCCGGAGTTCGCAGCGGTCAACGAAAGCGTGGAAATGGCAAAACTGCATGCGGGAAGGAAATGGGGGAGCATCGTGAACGGCATGTTGCGATCTTATTTACGCGCCCCTGGTACGATTGGTTATCCGAACGAGCGAAAGAATCCCGTTCTGGCGCTCGCGGTGATCAAGTCCCACCCTGAGTGGCTAATTCGGCGCTGGGTGGAACGTTTCGGCCCTGAGCAAACTGCACTCATGTGCGATGCCAACAATGCCGCTCCACTGGTGACGATCCGGCATAATCCTCTCAAAAGTACTGTCAGCGAATTTGAGGACCTGCTGAACGAGAAAAAGGTCGCTTTTGTTCGGTCTGCAATTCCCGGTTTCTACCGCATCAGCGAGATAAATTCAGCCATCCGAGACGAGCTTTTGGCTGCGGGAAAGATGACCATTCAGGATGAGAGCGCCGGGTTGGTCGGTTTTTTGGCGAATCCGCAAGCCAGCGATACTATTTTTGACGTGTGTGCAGCTCCGGGAGGCAAGTGCACTCACCTTGCCGAGCTTTCCGGCGATCGAGCTCAGGTGATTGCAGGCGACAACAACACGTCAAGGGTCAGATTGATTCGTAACGCCAAGCAAAGGTTGCGGCTGAACTCGGTGCAAGTCGTGGCTGCCGACGCGCGCAATTTCCCGGCCCATGACGCAGACATCGTTGTGCTGGATGCTCCGTGTTCCGGCTTGGGCGTTCTGCGCAAAAAGCCTGATTTGCGCTGGAGAAGACAAGAGAGGGAAATCTCAGAGCTGTCTTCCTTGCAGAGGGAGCTGCTACAAAGAGCTTCCACTTTGGTCAAGACGGGCGGAAGCCTGATCTATAGCACATGTACCACCGAGCCAGAAGAAAATGAGCAAGTGATCGAGGATTTCATAAAGGGGAATCCCCGATTCACTTTGATCTCAGAGTTTCCTGATCGCATTCCCAGAAGCATCATCACTGCGGAAGGCTTTATTAGAACCTGGCCCCATGTCCAGCAAATGGACGGCAGTTTTGCCGCAAAGCTGGCTCGAAACGATTAGGGAAGCACACGACTATGAATGTCAAACAAAAAACGACCGAGTTCCTGCAAAGCCATGCGGCTCGCAATTTAGGAATTGCAGTAGCGGCTTTCGTCGTCCTGTACTTTCTATTGGACCTAATCGTCATGCCGCTCTATACCCGGCAGTATCAATCCGTCGAAGTACCGACTGTTACCAACCTCAGCTTTAGCGCTGCCGAAAAAATTCTGGCCAACGCGGGGCTGCATGCAGTAAAAGGCGCGGAGAAATACGACGAGTCGTTCCCCGCCGGTTTTGTTTTGTTTCAAAACCCTGAAGCCGGATCGGCGGTGAAGAAAGGACGGCGAGTATACCTCACCGTCGGCAAAGGTGAGCGCCTCTTTCCTATGCCGCGTCTGATCGGTATGGCTGAGCGCGATGCCAAGTTTGTTTTGGCCGACTATAACTTGGTTCTGGGTGAGATTATCTATGAGCCCGATCCGTTCTACCCCGAGGGTGTGATCAGCGCACAGGCGATCGAGCCGGGAGTAGAAGTTGCCGTCGGGCAACGAGTGAATTTGGTGGTAAGCTCCGGCCTCGAGCCGTTTGACTACATCGTCCCAGAGTTAGTAGGAAAATCTCTGAATGATGCGCTCTTGGAAGTAGAGGAATCCGGCCTCGCGCTGGGTTCCATAGAAGAACAGGAGACGGACAAACTGTTGCCCAATACTGTGATCAGTCAATCGCTGCCCGCCGGTTTGCAAGCAGCACGCGGCGACACGCTAAGCATTCTCGTGAGCAAGCTACCAAGAAGCAAGGGACAGGAGCAAGAACAGTGATTAAGATAGCACCTTCAATTCTCAGCGCAGATTTTTCCAGGCTGCCGGAGCAAGTATTACGGGCTGCGAATGCAGGAGCCGATTGGATTCACCTTGACGTGATGGATGGCCATTTTGTTCCCAACATAACCTTCGGCCCCATTGTTGTCGAGGGTGTTCGCAAGCTTACCAAGCTGCCGCTGGACGTGCACTTGATGATCGAGAATGCGGATGATTATTTATCTGCATTCAAGGAAGCCGGAGCCGATATTTTGACGGTGCATTACGAGGCATGTCCGCATCTTTGGCGAACGATTGACAATATCCATGAATTGGGCATCCGTGCGGGCGTGACGTTGAATCCTGCCACGCCGGTTAGTTTGCTAGATCCCGTTCTCGGCCACGTCGAAATGGTTCTGGTTATGACTGTCGAGCCGGGTTTTGGCGCTCAACGCTTCATTCGGGAGATGGTGGAAAAGATTTCTTATTTGCAAATGATGAAAAAAACCAAAGGACTCGATTTTGATATAGAAGTGGATGGAGGCATCGATGCAAAAACCGCCCCGTTGGTGGCAAAAGCTGGCGCTGACGTGCTCGTCGCTGGAAACGCCATCTTTCGCGCTGCCGACATAGAGAAGGCCATTCACGGCATTAGAAAAGCTGCGGAAGACAGTTTGATGGCTGAACGTTTGGCTTGATGGTCCACCTTTCATCGGCACAATTGTTCTAAAGCGTAAGGATCTGGCTTGACCAAAAGGCGCCGCAGGCTTTGCAGCGACTCAGCTTGGTTACCGAATTCTTAGATGCGGTTTCCTGAAAGTAGAGAAAATTGTAAGTGATCACCGGGTCATAATTCTCACGAAGCTCGCTGGATTTATCAGTAGGCTCGCAACCGCCGAGGGCGTTGCAAGGTGGAAAACGCCTCGTGCAAAGCCCGTAATGAACGCCGTGGGAGAGAATCTTAGCCTGTTGGTGGCACCAGAGCAAATAGCCCTGAACACAGCTTCCAATGAACAATCGCCGTTAAAGCCTTAAGGACTGGCAGAGGACCTGTGGCATCTGCTGCAGGAGCGAAGAAAAAACATTGCGTGCATCGCGTGCTCTGCGTGAAAAGCTTGCTCCCATGGTCGCACACCCGGTGATTGGTTCAAAAAAAACTCAAATAACGCTTGACTAACTTTTGACTTGTTGTTATATTTATCTGGATTTGCAGAATGGCGATTTGGGACGGGAGTTAACGAATTCTCAATTTGGGCTGCAAATCTGGGAGGTCAATCAAAGTAACAGGCAGGAGGTCGGCGCAGCATGCCAAAGGGCAGAGTCAAGTGGTTCAATGAGAACAAGGGCTTCGGTTTCATTGAACAAGAGGATGGCGAGGATGTTTTTGTGCATTATTCTGTGATTGAGATGGACGGCTTTAAAACTCTCGCCGAAGGATCTGAGGTTGAGTTTGAGGCCGTCTCAGGAGAGAAGGGACTACAGGCAACCAGAGTCGTTAAGCGATAGTTAGCCTTAACAAACATTCTCGTGAGGAACTCGATTGTTCCAGACGCGACCCCACATGTTGCTGTGTGGGGTTTTTATTTGTAACTCTGTTTTCGAATTGCCGTAAGATGGAGCGAATTTTTCCGGCATAACCAGAAGGGTAATGAATGGATAAGAAGTTTACCAAACGGGATATCGAAAAGATCGCCAAGACCTTGGGCGTAGAGCCAAAGTTCAAAGGAAATAATTATCGCTTTGTAGTCGAAAATGAAGAGACCCAGCAGCACATCTCCTTAGAGATTTATCCGGACCTGAGAATAGGGGAAAAGAACGGCAGCTTGGTTTCCGTGTACACTCCTTACTCACATCTGCAATTGCATTTTTGCAGCGGCTATGTGGTGAGCGAGATGTTGGGTGAAGTGACCTTTGTGGCGGAGTGCGGAAATAGGCTTTCCGGTTTGATCGTCGAAAAAGAAGGCGGCTGCTCGCTATATGCCAATGTGGACAGTAGCCTGCTTTCCGGGGATTTCACCAAACTCGGGCCGGAAGTGATGCTGTCCGGCGTCGCCTTGTCATTGGTGGAACATATCTTGCCTGAACAGGCGTAGCGGCTCACCCTTTTCCCCGAATACGTTCAATAGGAAGTGAGTCAATTTCCTGCTTCTTTCGATCAGCTTCGCCAAATGAACCTTCATGATCACCTGCATAGTTTCATCGATTATCTGCGGATCGAGCGGCGCGTTGCCAAGAACACGGCCGAAGCTTATGAGCGAGACCTGCTGCGATATGTCGGCTATCTCAAAGATCACTCCATCCAACAACCCTCGCAAGTGGACCACAAAGATGTCAGCGCGTTCATTCAATACCTACACGATCTTTTCCTTTGCTCTGCTTCCATCTCCCGAAATCTATCCGCTATTCGCGCATTCCATCGTTTCTTGATAAATGATGAATTGGCCGACTCGGATCCCACAGCGAATCTTTCAGTGCCAAAGCCTTGGATGAAGCTGCCGGAAGTTTTGACCCAAACGGAAGTTGAACAGCTATTAGAGCAGCCGGACCTCAGAACGGATTTGGGACTTCGGGATCGGGCCATGCTGGAATTCCTTTATGCCACCGGCGTGCGCGTCTCCGAACTCATCGGGATTCGTCTCCCGGATGTGTACTGGAATGAAGAGTTCGTGCGGGTTTTCGGCAAAGGCGGCAAGGAACGATTGGTTCCCATCGGCAAAACAGCGCTTTTCTGGATTGGTAAATATGAACAGCAATCGCGCCGACGACTGGCGAGTCTGGAACTGTCCAAGGATATTCTGTTTCTTAGCCAACGGGGCAAAAAGATGACCCGGCAAAACGTTTGGCTTTTTATCAAGAAATACGCGCTGGAAGCCGGCATCAAAAAGTTCCTCAGTCCGCACACTATCCGGCATTCTTTCGCCACGCATCTCATCGAAGGAGGCGCAGATTTGCGGGCGGTGCAGGAGATGTTGGGACATGCGGATATTTCGACTACTCAGATCTACACGCATTTGGATCGGGAATACCTGAAAGAGGTGCACCGGAAATTCCATCCGCTCGAGAAACGGACGCTATGAATCCCATCGGTCGGAAAATATACTATTATGATTGTGTGGGATCAACCAATGATGTGCTGAAAGAGTATGCTCGCCGGGGCGAACCGGAGGGGACGGTCATTGTCGCCAAAGAGCAAACACAGGGGCGAGGGCGAAGAGGCAAATCATGGCAGTCGCAAAGGGACTTGGGTCTGTACTTTTCTGTTTTGCTCAAGCCCCGGATCGATCCTGCGAAATTGGGCTGGATTTCGCTCTATGCCGCCGTCGCGGTTGGCAAAGCGATAGGAAAGACCACTGGGATGAAGGCAACCCTCAAATGGCCCAACGACATTCTGCTCGCTGAGAAAAAAGTGGGCGGCATTCTGGTTGAGGCTCACACAGCGGCTTTGGCAGTGAACGATGTCATCGTCGGAATTGGCATCAACGTGTCGCATCCCGATGAGGCCTTTCCGGCAGAACTGCGGGCAAGGGCGTGCTCGTTGTTGAGTTGTACGGGGAAAGCGATCAGCAAGCAAGATTTGCTTCAGGCAATACTCGTCGAGCTCAATGCTCTTTATGATCATCCAAACGAGGATTTCTGGACACAGAAGGTCAAGGAAAAATGGATGGCTCTCTGCGGTCATTGGGGAAACCAGGTTTGCATCGAAAATGGCCAGATCACCTTAACGGGCCGTTTCTTGGGAGTGAATGAGTTCGGTCATGCCGTTATCCAAACTGAAAACGGCGAACGCCGCATGGTTCAGGCGGGAGATGTCTCTTTGAGAAAGGAAGAAGAATGTTGTTAGCTATCGACATTGGCAATACGCAAATCGCTGCCGGCGTGTTCAAAGAGAAGGAATTGGTCGCCCACTGGCGGCTCTCCAGCACGCGAGAGAGAACCGAGGACGAGACCTGGATTCTGATGCACTCCATTTGTCAGGCGCACGGCTTCGAGCTGGGCGATGCCAAAGGCGTCGTCATCTCATCCGTAGTGCCGGACATGATCCCCACCTTTGAAAAAATGGCTACTAAATATTTAAGCACCGAGCCTGTCATCGTTCGCCACGATTTGGATTTGGGGATCAAAATTCTCTACGAGAATCCGGCCAGCGTTGGCGCGGATCGATTGTGCAACGCCGTCGGCGGGTATGAGAAATACGGTGGACCGTTGATCGTGGTAGATCTCGGCACTGCAACAACCTTTGATGTCATTTCGCGCCACGCCGAATATCTCGGCGGCATCATCGCTCCGGGGATCGAGACCTCTGCTTTTGTCCTGCATCAACGAGCGGCCAAGCTGCCGCGCGTGGAGCTGCGCTTCCCAGAAAAGATCATCGGCACCTCCACGGAAACGAGCATGCAATCCGGTCTCATGTTCGGCGCCGTGGAAATGATCGACGGCTTTGTTCACCGGATCAACGAGGAATTAGGCGAAAAGGCGACGACGATTGCCACCGGCGGGCTGTCCCGCTTGATTTTGAACAAGCTCACCAGCGTGGATGCTTTGGAGCCGTTCTTGACGCTGGAGGGGATGCTGATTATCTATGAGAAGATCAGAAGGCGATGAGTCTCGGCAAGCGATTCCGGCAAAGGGCGCCTGCAAATTGTTCATTGAATGGTAAGCCCATCTTGTTGAATGCCCTCTACAAGCTGCAAGGCCTGAATCCTTTCTTCCCTTAGCATTGTGGTTGAAGAAATCCTTGCAGAGTGAAACACATCGTTTTTTACATTGAGGGGAGAAATTGAGCGGTTGATTTTGTCTCTGAATCTCCAATCGATCTCGCAGTCGAAGAGGATCATTAAATCGATGTCCGAATCCGAGGTAAACTCCCCTCTCGCTCGTGAGCCAAACAGTCTGATGCTCGCCGCCTCATTTCCATATCTATTTCGAAGCAACTCGACCAACTTCGACAGCCTTCTGTTCATTTAGCGATAATATTTTCAACGGCCCCATAGTTTCCTCCCATTCGACCTTAATCTGGCTCAAAGATCCCGGAAATAATCACGCATAGGTGCACACTAAAGTGTCTGGTTGTTCTATTTCGGCATCGCAGACTTGTCCAAATTAAAATGGGTGAAACCTCATTTCACCCAATCGTGGTCGGTTTATTTTGGCGTGTTACTGGATGATTTTATCAACTCCGCACGCCTCCTACTTTTTTTTCGCTAAGCCATCACATTTAGAAGCTTCACCAACCGCTCATGAATTTGGCGCGGCACTTCCTTTTCATCAAGACAGCGAAACAGATTAACAGTGTTTCGCATCGACTTGATTTGCTGCTGACAAGCATCACACTTACGCAGATGCTTTTTGATGACAGCGCAAACTTCGGAATCGATGTTTTCGGCCAAGTCATCGCAGATTTGTTTAAGAACTTGTTCGCAATCCATAAAGACCTTAACAAGCACTATTCACTTGCTGGTAAGAAATTCTATGCGCTGAAGTCGCGTACAGTTGCTTGAGCGCGAATCAGATTAGCGATATTTCGCGAAAAATGCAAACACAATCTCCCGATCATCCAACCGTCAAATATTGCGGGTTTTTAATTCGAAGGGCGCCTGGCTCTTCGGCATCTTCATCCGGCGCGTCACCCTTTTAGATGATTATCCTCCTCGCAGGATTCAGGACGGTACAACAATGGCTTTGCTCATAGCGAATAAGAGAAATCATCATCGCCAGGGCGAAGGGATCTTAAAGCGGGTGCCGACAAATGCAAATCCCTTTTGCGAGGTATTGCCGGAGAAATTGGCGCCGGCTCCGATCTGCAAATAGCTCCACAGGATCACGCTTAGTCCGGCCCCCACGTCGATGGAAAGATTGTCGCTGCTGGAGGTAATATTCCCGACCAGAAAGGAAAGGTCGAAAGCGATGAATCTCTTGTCGTACCAGGGCTGATACGTCATGCCGATTCCAACCGAGCGGAAAATTTCCGTGGTTGCATTCCCGCTGCCAAAGGGAATTTTAAATAAAATGAAGGAGGTCGAGCCGTGGAAGGCCTCGGACCAATGGCGTTTGATGTAGAATTGCTCCGAAACCCTATTTTGACCGCCAGGATTCTTCAGTGTAATTTCGATGCGATCCCCGGATCGTGCTCGCTCACGCACCCGCCATTGCCAGATAATGACGTCGGGTCCATTCGTTATGGTCATCATTTTCTTATCAAAAGCCTCGGCGCGGATGGTGCTGGAGGAATCCATCAGCACGCCGCTGATTTCTATCTTTTGGTCTCCCAGTTCCGGACGCACCCTATCACTATGAATTTTTACCGTGATCCCGGCATCCGTCTCGATGGCATATGCCGAACTATTTCCTTGCCAAAGACGTTCGGACGGCAATGACCCGATCTTGGGGATGTCGATGCCCACGTACTCATTGAACGGCTGCCACGGCTGGACGGTAATGCTATAGTCATCAAAGCGGAACGGTACGCCTTCCAAGCGAACCTCCAAAGGATACGTCCCCGGGCTCACGTCTACGCCGCCAATGGCCATGACTCTGATCAAATCGCCACGGTTCTCCAAGACCCTAAAGCTAACCGCAGGATCGTCCAAAGCCAAGACTGCATTGGTGAGGTTCTTGCCTTTGATCACCAAATTCAAGGTGTCCACCGGATGCAGAATTCGGTTGGTAGAAAGATATGTGAGCGTCGGTGCCGGTTTACAGTTCAGCGTTCCTTTCCATCTGGGTGGCAAGTCGATTTCATTGATAAGAAACGTGCGTTGATTCAGGATTGATTGCGAAGCATCGTCCGGTATTCTTAGCATCGCCTCGCATGTGCTATCGTCAATCACTTGCGTCACTGGGAATTTGTCGTTTTCGATGCTCACTTCATAGGCTTTTCTCTTGGAGAAACGCAAATCGTATTGCGTGTCCACGCCAATAATCACTCGTACCTTTTTTCCGATAAAGATGGAACCGCCCTCTACCGATTTAATCCGCGCGAAAGCCAGCGGCTTGGCGCGAACGGTAAAATAGCCGCTGGTATCCGCCTGACCGTCCGGATTGGTTATTACCAGCCGATAACTCTTGCTGGTTTCGCTGACGGGAATGTTGAGGTAGGCGTCCACCTGACTGGATGAGATGAATCGGGCTTTGGCGGTTCCCACCTTCGGATGCAAGGAAACTTGCAAGTGGTTATAGAAGCCTTCGCCGAATACTTGCACTTTCTTCTCGGTGCCGTCGGCGACAAAGCTGGGGATGTCGCTGAGGATCATCGGCGGGCGGCTACTGATTAGAAAGATGCGGCCAAAGCCTTCCATGGCGAAATTGTTTTTGATCCGAAAAGGCTTAGTACCAATCTCGATATCCTTGCCATCGATCTCGATGCCCAGCCGCAGGCTGTCAGGAGGAAAATCCATTCTCCAGCTTGGATCGCTCAGCACTTTGATTTTGGATTCCTCGAACTCGATGGAGCTTTCCCGAAATAAACCGCTGCCCTTTAACAACAGGCTGGCGATGGTTTTGCCGGAACCGGAAAGCTGCACAGTGTCCTTGCGCGCCTTACCCAATTGTCGAATGACGGTTTCCGAGACAACTGGGACGCGAGCGTAGCGAACGTCCAATACCATGGATAATTTCTTTTGGCCTTGTGGGCTGAGCACGACCATTTCATAGCGGCCAAAGTCAAAGAAGCCCGAATCTACCACAAAACGACAGGACAGCTCGTGAAGCCCGACCGAATCAATCCGGCTGATAAACAATCGAGTTTGCTTCTTGATGAACAGGATGGTGTCGGCGTTGCTAAAACTGGCGTCCAAAGAATAAACGGATCGCTCGTATACCGAGGGTACAGCCGTGTTCGTCACCGCTAATGGATTGAGAGTCACCTGTCCAATTTGCGCTGTAAGTGGTACGGCTGCAATGAGGAATATCATGGCGATCAATAAGTTGCGTTTTTCAATCATGATCAAAGCTCCCATCTGCAAAGATGTCTTTCACTCAAATGTGCAATTCAATAATGTCTTTGTCCTGTAGAATGTGATCCCGGTTCACGCGCTGGCCCTCAAACTTGCCGTGTCCCCAGATGCGAGCGAATTTGAGATGTTCGGCAAAATCGTGGTGCACCGCATTGGCAAACTCCAAAACGGTGCAGTTGTTCCGCAGAATGAACGGCCGGGTCATATCGGCCTCTTTGCCGGGCGGTCTGGAATAGACGCGGAGAATCTCCAACGCGCGGAAGATTTCCGTCCTTAGCAGCTCGAGATTCTCACCCGTCACTGCCGACACGGCGCTCAGACCGAATTTGCCAAAATAGAGGTCCTTGATGACCTGCCAATTTTCTTTGGCTCCCGGCAAATCCAGTTTGGCGCCGACCAACCAAGCACGTTTTTCCGCCACGCTCGCCCAATAGTCCTCTTTGGGTTGATAATCCACCAGTTTTATTTTGGCATCTTCGAGGACAGTAAGAGTATCCTCGATTTCATCCAAGAGCGTCGCGCTGGAAAGATCGACGACCAAGAGCAGCAAATCCGACGAGCGGATGATGTTGGGCACCCAAAACTCGGTGTGTTGGCTGCATACCGGCGGCAAATCCACTAACTGGATTTGGATGTCTTCGTAACGCATCATCGCCGGATGCGGCGTGCGCGTGGTGAAAGGATACGGTGCCACTTCGATGGAAGCGCCCGTCAGCGCGGCAACCAACTGCGATTTGCCGCTGTTGGCAGGACCGGCAAGGGCGACTTGACCGGCGCCTTCCTTCTCCACTTTCATGCTAAAGCCTTTTTTACGGCTGGCCCTTTGCGCTTCGTCCCGCACCGCGGCGATGCGGCGCTTCAAGTCCGCCTGCATCTTTTCCGTCCCTTTGTGCTTGGGGATGGCCGCAAGCATGTTCTTGAGCGCTTCCAACCGTTCCTGCGGCGTGGCAGCTTTGCGCAGCTCCGCTTCCGCGCGGATGTAATCGGGGGTTAGATTGGCCGGCATGAGTAGGAATATGCAAAATGGGCAGAGATGGACTTGTTAGTCTACATCAATAAGGATTACTTTCACAGGTACAGCAGGAAAGTGCCTTTTTAACCTTTCAATATCATAAACGAGTTGTTCGCCGTACGAGACACCCGTAGACATTTGCCTCTTCAATGAGTGGCAGGGAACGATCTCTACCCCAACATCTGCTTTATTCTCGTTAAAAAAGTACTGAAATTTTGCCATATCATAAAACATGGAAAAGTACTTACCAAATTGGACCTCCACTAAGACCAGATCTTTGACAAAATCGATCTGCTTAAATGCACCTTTGATTTTTGTCTCACTATTCGGAATAGTTATAGTGTAAACATCCCGCAGTTCGGTGTATCCGCTCTTATTGAACGCACTTTTAAATTGCTTATTCATCTCCGTCGGAGAAAACAGCTTCTTTCCCCTCATGGTTTTTTCTCTACTCACTTTTGTTCGACTTGCGCTGACTTAGAAATGATCTCATAGATTTCCTGTTCAACATTGGGATACCTTACCCGCATAATTTCAGATCCACCCAGATGGGAATACTCGTATGCAGCTTTCATTTGAGGCCCTCTGCGGCACTTTTTTCAAACAAATCAAGCTGATCTTTCCTCAGAAAGGACAACTGCTCTGAGTAGGAATTCAATTGGACACTCTGAGGCGGTAGGTTTTTGGATGGCGATTCCGGGTCGTAAACAGACCTTTCCATCGGCCGAATCTTGAGTTTACCAATTTCTGCCAAATGAATTCGTTCCTTGGTGATAGCAATGTACTTCGGCATTATCTCTGCACCTATAGCTCTTGTGCATCAAAGCCGCTATGGCAGTAGAACCGACTCCCATGAAAGGGTCCAAAACCCAATCACCCTTGTTTGTCAACGCGCGCACGAGGCGTTCGACCAATTCAATGGGGAATTGACAGGGATGAATTGTCTTCTCAATGTGATTTGCCTTGACGTTTGGAATTTCCCAAATATCACTTGGGTTTTTTCCGAGGGGATTTCCAGAAAATTGGCCCTTCTGGGGACCTTTGAAATGTTTCTTGAGAGGATACTTCTGCGGAATTCTGACTTTGTCGAGATTGAAGGTATATTTGTCACTCTTGGTAAACCAGAGAACCACTTCGTATCTGCCCGAAAACTTTTTCGAAGCGTGAAGGCCGTGCCCAAAGTGCCAAATAATCCTATTTCGAAGATGCAAATTAAGAGATGAAAAAATCGGGTACAAGAGTATGTCAAGAGGTATTATCTCGCCATTGTCAACATAGTTTCCAAGTTGCCAACAGATGCTGCCTTCGCCGCTGCACACTCGGAAGCACTCTTCAATTATTTGCCGTTGTTCCTCCAAATAGGCGTTTAGACGTAGTTTCTTCTCGTAATTTTTCCCGATATTGTACGGTGGCGAAGTGACAACCAATTTAACGAGGCTGTCCGGGACGGTTCGGAGCAAATCGAGAGCATCACCTTCGTGCAAAACAAAATCCGATGATTGGTCAAAATGAGATGTCAGTATTACCTTGCTCATGAAATAAAATGCAAAAAGGTTCAACCTATTGCAAGATCTTTGTGTTGATCTGAAATTCTGTACGGGGATTGAGAAGTGCTGGCCCTTCGACGCTCTGTTCGAAAATACTAACAAGAGCTTGACCTTCGCATCCGTACCGCCCCTTTCCCTCTATGTGGGTGATACCTTAGTGCTACTTTCGCTTCAGGAGCCACACAGCCACCTTCGTCGCCGTCTCGATGATTTCACATTCTACTTCTTGGCGGGAAACATACTCGAACAATGAGGGCGCCGCTTCAGGATGCAGCAATGCCAACTGCTTCGCTCTGGTGCGAATGAATTCGGTGTTCTTGCGGTTTTCTGCCTTCGTTTCTTCGGCTGGAATGATGACCTCGCGCAGCAGCGTCGGAGGAAATCAACAATTATTTCAGGAGAGCTGCCCAGCACCCACAAATCCGCCAACAGCTCTGGGATAAAGGGCAAAAGATCGGGCGAAGTCTCCAAAGCCTCGCACAAATCCTGTTGTTGCTTCTCGGTCATTGAGTGCTCGCTCAAGCACCTTCTCAGTTCGATTGAAGGCTTTGCATCCGATGAATCGAGTTTCTTGCAGCGTAGAAATCTAACCAAGTGAGGTGAGGTACTTTTTATCGGAAGCAAAGCCCGATCAAACGGCCTAAGACCGTGTTTAGATCACCTTTTCTCATTGAAAGCGAAAAGTCCAGGTGGCTAAGCGCTTACCTCGCAGCGACCCTCTTTCGCGAAATCGTTACGCTACTTCATGCGCTCCACGCGAAGGGATGGCTACGTAGACACTGGGATCGAGTCCCGTCGCCTCGTGATACTGTCGTTGGATCTGTGCGCAAAACGCATCGACAGAATTGGACTCGACCAGGTTGACGGTGCACCCGCCAAAGCCGCCCCCGGTCATGCGTGCGCCCAAGGTTCCGGGAAGCGAACGGGCAATCTCCACCATCACGTCTAATTCACGGCAACTGACTTGATAGTCATCCCGCAAGCTATCATGGGAGGCATTCATGAGTTTGCCAAAGCGCGACAGATCGTTTTGCTCCAAAGCATCGATGGAAGCCAGCACGCGCTCGTCTTCGGTAATTATATGGCGGCAACGTTTGCGCACGGCCTCGGGCAGCTTGTGCTGTACCTTCGCAAATTGGCTGGAGGAAACATCGCGCAAAGCCCGAATGTCGGGAAAGTCGGCCTGCATCAGACGGACGCCTTCTTCACATTCCGCCCGGCGCTTGTTGTATTCCGAGGAGCCAAGCTCGTGCTTCACCATGGTATTGCAGACTACAATCTTGGCCTTGTCCGAAGGCAGCGGAACCTGACGATAATCCAATGAGCGGCAATCGAGGAATAAGGCGTGGTCCTTCTCGGCATGCAGGGAAATGAATTGATCCATGATGCCGCAGTTCATGCCGACAAATTGATTCTCCGCCCGCTGGCCCAGCTTGGCAAGCTGGACTCCATCCATTTCTGCATTGACCGAGCGCAGAAGCGCCAATGCCGATGAAATCAACAAAGCCGCCGACGAGCTGAGTCCCGAGCCCACCGGAACATCGCTTTCCAGATAAATGTCCGCTCCCGGCAGCGCGATGCCCTCTAACTCGAGCATGCGGGCGACTCCGGCCACATAGTCGCTCCAATGATTTCGTCTTTCCTCGTTTTCATTCAGGTCAACGGTGGCACCGTCTTTCATGTTCTCGGACCAGATCACCAAACGGCGATCCCGACGGGGGCCGATGGCTGCCGTCGTATAGCGATCAATGGCCATGGGGAACACATAGCCGTCGTTATAATCGGTGTGCTCACCAATCAAGTTGACCCGGCCGGGTGCACGAAAGATACGCGGTTGGCCGGAGAAATGACTCTGAAATTTCTCGATGATCTGCACACATTTCATTCCTTACGATCCTTACCGCTGATTTTTGTGATGGAGCAGCGAGGGAACGAGGAACAGCAGTCCGGCGATCAGGATGATGGCTCCCCACCACAGGTTTGGATTCAAATGCGCCAAGGTTGTGTGGTGTTGTGGATTAAAGATATAGTTGATCCCAGTGGCGGTTACAATGGCGCCGACTAACGTTAACATCGCCCCAACAAAGAACCAGATGGGAAGCATTTTTTTAGCGGACATGGGACAGCTCCTCAGAGATTGTTTTTAATTCCAAATGAGAGGTTTTACGAAACAATAATTCTCAAATCTAAATGACAAATAGTACCATCCAAACGTCAAAATCCCAATGTCTGGCGATTCAGGCCTTGGGTGATTTGGTCTTAATAATCGCACTGAGAATCTTGATGAGTTCTTGAACTTCCTTGATCTCATCAGCGAGGCACTCAGGCTCAATATATTTGCCACTTACCAGCCTTAGCCAATATTTATACTCGTTGAGGGTAGAAATTTCATCCATCTTGTCATTCTTGCGCATGCAGGAATCTCCTTGTGAACAGGAGGTTAGGAGATGCCTGTATTCACAGGCATGACATGAAAAAGCGACCCTTAACGAGTATAGTTTCTTTGGCCTCTTTGCGAGCAATCGCCATTATGTTAAGTCCCGCTTTGTTACCGAACCATCCGCCTCTTCGACATTGGCTGCGATTGAAGTTCCTGATCTGACAATCTGATTCCGAATGATATCGCAGGCCGTACTTTTGGGAAGTCTCTCGGCAATTTCCAATACCCTCTGAGCAAATCTGAAAGTTCGCTCCCTTATGTCGTATGCCTTTTCCATTTTGGATGTTACAATTTGGATTTTGAAATTCCCAATTTGGGCACTACCAAAAGATGATGTCCAAAATGACAAGAATAATCAGCGAAATGATTGCCATGATTTCCGGCTTTTTGTAAAATGGAATGTTGGTTTGTTTCTCTACCGGCGTCAAACCTTTGACCAAGCCGACCAATTCTTCTTTTGGCTTTGGCTTGGTGACCAAGCTGATGCCGATGGTGACGGCAAAACAGATCAGCCAAGCCCACCAGGCGCGCCAAAAATTGGCCGCCATGATGCTGGACTCGTCTGATAAGGTAATCGCACTGACAGAAATCCAGTTGAACTTGACCGCCAGAAACATGCCGATGGAAGAAGCCATGCCCGCGATCAATCCCCAGAATGCTCCGGCGGGAGTGATCCAAATGACGAACATGCCCAACAGCATGGTGGCAAAGAGCGGTGCATTGACCCAAGAAAAGATCGCTTGCATATAATCCATGATGCTGGGGAAGGACTTGGCCCAATAAGCGGTCACCACGCTGAACAAAATCCCGACAATGGTGGCAGCTCGCCCCATCCAAACATAGTGGGAGTCGGGCGCCTTCTTATTGATGACCGAACGGTAGATGTCATAGGTCCAGACCGTATTAAAAGCGCTGATATTGCCGGCTTGACCTGCCATAAACCCTGCCAACAAAGCGGTCACGCCCAAGCCGATGAGGCCTTGGGGATAGTAACGCCCGATCAGCATCGGCAAAGCCGAGTCATAGCGGATTTGGCCGTCCTCCTGCAAAAGAGCAAAGCCGGAGTTGGGATCGCGCGCCAGCACCCAGGCAATCAACCCAGCGAAAATGACGATAAAGGGCACGGCCATTTTGAAAAAGGAAGCGATCACCGGAGTCATGCGGGCGGAGCGCAAATCCTTTGAGGAAAAAGCTCGCTGCACGACGAGAAAATCGGTCGTCCAATAGCCGAAGGAAAGAACGAATCCAAGACCGAGAACGATGCCAAGCCAGGTTATTTGCATGCCGTTATCGGCTGCATTGGCCGAAGTTGACCAAAGAGCGCCCATAGAGTCGGGAATGCGAGCAAAAATTTCGTTCCAGCCGCCGATTTCCACAAGGCCCAAAATGGTCACGAGGAAAAGGCCGAACCAAATGAGGAAGAATTGGATGATTTCGGTAAAGATGGCGGACATGAGGCCGCCCAGAGCCACATAGGCGGCCACCGTCGCTGCGGAGGTCCACATGCACACGTCCCAATTCCAGCCGAGGAAGGTGCGCAATACCAGCGCCATAGCGTAGAGATTGATGCCGGAAACCAGCAAGGTCATGACCGCAAAGGCGATGGCGTTGAGCACTCGCGTTTTCTCATCGAAACGCAGTTTCAAGTAACCGGGAACCGAGTGAATCTTGCTGCTGTAATAAAACGGCATCATGTAGATGGCGAGGAACAGCATTGCAGGAATGGCGCCCACCCAGTAGAAATGAGCGACGAACATGCCGTATTCGTAGGTGTTGCCGGTCATGCCCAAAAGCTCAAGCGCGCCCAAGTTAGCGCTGAGAAAGGCCAATCCGGCGACCCAGGCGCTGTTTTTCCGACCGGCCATGAAAAAGTCCTCTCCGGTGCCGGTGTACTTCTTCAGGTAGATACCGATTCCGAGCACAAAGCCAAAGTATATCAAAATGATCGACCAATCCACCCAGTTTATGGCTAATGTCATGACCTGATCCTCCTTAAGAGTGATTAAAAAGGTAAAAGAAAAACTGGGAAATTAGGCTCAAGAAAAACTATTTTCGAAAAGATCGGACAAGCGAAAGATGATGGGAATTTCATCTCGTGCCACGTTCACTGGCCGATTCAATTCTTCTCAGCGAACACTTCATAGGCACTGCGAATCTCTTCCGGTGTAGCGATACCTGTCGTGTTGAGCTTTTTCACCGTGATGCCGGCAGCGATGTTTGCCAGCTCCACGGCGGCAACGATGTCCAGGCCAAGCACCATCCCCGTGGCCAAGGTCGCCGCAAAGCAATCGCCGGCCCCGGTCACGTCGATTTCTCCCTCGGCCGGCAAAGTGGGAACATTGACCGGCTCACGACCTTCGGAGGCAATCAAAGCGCCCTTTTCGCCGCGAGTCATGATCACATGCTTGCAATGGGTCTTCTGCCGGAGGGCCTCTGCGAATTCTTTGGCAGTGGCTTCTTCTTGGTACGGGCGACGTTGAAAGTCGTCGGGATAGAGGGCCATGGCGACTTCCGAGTCGTTGGGCTTGACCGCAGTGAAATGCAGCATGTGGTGCACGCGCTCGCGGGAATCGCCAATCGTAATCACTTTTCCGGACTTGGCAATGTTTCTGACTTCTTCGAACACCCGGTCGCTGATGGTACCGGCGCCGAGAATTTCCGAATAATCGGCGACGATCAGCGCATCGATTATCCTCAGCAAGGCGTGTAGATTCTCGATGACTTTTTCCTCACTCTCTTTGGCGATCGTATTGAAGTTCGCCCGGTCGAAGCGCGCGGATTGCTGTAGCCGGCTGCGAAAGGCGGAGGCATAGACTTTTGTATAGGCATGAGTGAACCGGCCCTTTTCGCGGACCATGTAATCGGTATTGATGCCTCGAGCCTGAAATTCTTTGAACATGATTTCGCCAGAAAGGTCATCGCCGATGACGCCGAGGGGATAGACGGTCGTTCCCAGTCCGCGGGCGTTGAGGGTTGTGTTTCCGGCGCCCCCCGGCAGGTAGACATCGGTTTCGATTTGAATAATCGGGATGGGTGCTTCCCGGGAAATTCCCGTCATGTTGCCGGTGATATAGCGATCCAGACACATATCACCGATGACGGCGATTTTGACCTTCGTTGCCCCTTTCAAAACGTTTTCTAAAGCGGTTCGATCAAGCTTCATCCCTCTCTCCTCAAGATTTGCGGTGAAAAATTTTGGCCAAAATAGAGAAAATTATCATTGTAGTCAAGGACAAATACGCCCGAACGGTCGCCTGTCTCGGTCGTTTTATCCCTTGCAAATCTATAGGGCAATAGCTATATTTGCCTGCGTCTTTCCAATGGGGTGTTGGTTGCTGCTAAGAAGAAAGAATATGGATCCCGTCTTTTTCTTATCGATCACTGCTTTGGGCGCAATGGGCCTGTTGTTCGGCTCCGGATTGGCTTATGCCGCGAAAAAGTTTGCGGTGGAAGTGGACCCAAAAGTCGAAAGAATTGCTCATCTGTTGCCCAACGCCAATTGCGGCTCCTGTGGCTTGCCCGGCTGCAATGCTTATGCTGAAGCCGTGGCCGCAGGTCGAGTGCCGCCGAATCGCTGCACGCCCGGAGGCCAAGACGTGGCGACCAAGATCGCTTACATCATGGGTCTCACCGGCGTGCACGCGGAAGAACCCAAGGTGGCCGTGGTGCAATGCCAAGGTGGCAAAGCCGAGGCGAAGGAGAAATTCGTTTATGAGGGCATCGAGGACTGCCGCGCCGCGCTGTTGGTCGGCGGTGGACCCAAGGCCTGCAAATACGGCTGTTTGGGATTCGGCTCCTGCGTCAAGGCTTGTCCGTTTGATGCCATGTACATGAACGAGAACGGCCTTCCGGTGGTCATCGAGGACAAATGCACCGGTTGCAATATTTGCGTGGTCACTTGTCCGCGCAATATTATGGCGCTCATTCCGCGCAGCCAGAGCGTGTATCTGGGGTGCATTTCGCAGGACAGGGCAAAAGAAGTCAAATCCGTTTGCTCGGTTGGCTGCTTTACCTGCAAGCTGTGCGTCAGTCCCAAAGTAACTCCCTCAGGCTCGATTGTGATGAATGGAAATTTGCCGGTGATTCAGAATGCTCGGGCAGCGGATTTATTTGCTGCCTTTGACAAATGTCCCAGCAAGAGCTTTGTGATTCGGGGTGAGAGGCCGAAAGAGGCGGAGACGGTACCTGCCGAGACGGAGCAAAGTGCGTCCTGAGCGTTCTTGGGTTTTAGGCTGTTAGACTGTTGGCTGTGACGTAGGCTGGAGGCTCTTAGATTGAAGACTGTTGGGCAAGTCCCTCGCATGGAGAATGGTCGCGGCAAAAAATGCCGAGCGTTTTAGTTCTTTTTCACTTATAGAGAGGTTGGAAACCATGGAAGAAAATACTCGCGATAAGGTCACCAAGGTCTTAAACGGATTGCGGCCTATGCTCATGGCCGATGGCGGCGACGTGGAGCTGCTGGAGGTGGATGAGGGGATCGTGCGCCTGCACTTACAAGGCGCCTGCGGCCATTGTCCCATGTCGCAGCTCACCCTTAAGATGGGTATCGAGCGCGAGGTAAAGCGCCAGATACCGGAAATCAAAGAAGTGGTGGCGATGTAGCGAATTCTGTATTCTGAATTCTCAAAAAGCCGGAACGACCGTTGCACTGGAAATTCCGGCTTTTTTTGTTTTGGGATGCCGGCGGTATCGTGGCAGAAACTTCGATGCCGTTTGTCACAGGAAGGCGGGCTTTGCTGTCACTTCATCCCCCAAAAATGCTGTATGATCGTCCTGAGATTCTGATGAATCCTCGGCTTGCTGTTCATAACGTAGGTGGATTGAACGGCTGCGAAAATTCCCCGGTCGATTCGAATGGGTTGGTGTGAATCGACTGAATTCCCCTCCGCCTTATCCAGCGCCCACTTGATCATCTTATTGATCTTGTCTTCCATGCGCAGGTGAGTGTCTACAAAGAAGATGGCCAAGTCCGCGCCGATGGCTTGCTTGCGCCGGATAAAAGCATCCACGGATGGCTGATGGATGTTTTTGGGTGGAGAAGCTTTGGTTTCGATGAAAAGCAAGAGTGGGCCTAAAGCGGCCAACACGTCATAATCACCGCCTTCGGGCAAATCGGCTATTTGCGCGTTGCAGAGGCAAGAAGCGGCAAAATCTCTCTGCAACACCTCGGCAACGTACCATTGCAAAGTGGGCCCAAAGCTACTAATGCCCTCCGGCAAAAAGTGATACTTGCCTTCACCTTCCCTGCGTACGATTTTGCACTGTTCCAGAAAGTCAAGAAAGAACCGTACGCGTTTTTTCGCTGCGTAGCGGGTCAGCGCCTCGTCCGTAAGCTCCGGGCCATATTTGAGAATATCTTGCAACAGCAGGCGGAAGGAATAATGAGCCAATAGCCTGAGATAAGCAGAGATTTGCTCCGAGTTTTCCGGAGCGGGCAGAATCACTTTGTCCGTGCCGGCGAGGTTTTTCAGGCTCAGGCCGCGCCACTTGAGAACGGTTTCGATGTCGGTAATCATTTGCGAAAAACTACAACTTTTTTCTGAGATTGCCAATGAGTTTGTGCTTGGCGACCTCTGGCTAATTTGGACTATTCATAATGCCCTTGCCACGAAGACACAAAGCCACAAAGACCAATCACCGTCATAGCAACTTTAAAAGCGATCCAGATCTCGCTTGGTTCATCATTGGGTGCTTGTTCCATGGCGTTTCCTTTCGCACAGTGTCTTTGTGCCTTGGTGGCTTATGGATTACGGGCCTGCACACTCGAAATCCCCAAAAAATCCCTTGCATCTTTTTCTCCGCAGTATTACATTTGCCCGTCATTTAGGAGCAAATATGAAAATCGTGTTGATTCACCTTCATACGCATCGTCATCACTACTCGACCGTAGGTGGGTGAACCACGTTTAAATTCGTCTTTCGCATTTAAGCCCACCTGATCAACCCGGCGGGCTTTTTTGTTTTTCCATAAACCTGTCCACAAACCTGTGAGGTCTCAGAGACCTTACAGGTTGAAGCCATCGAAAGGAGTAAAATTGGTAGATTGGAACGGCTTGGGGGAAAACGTGCTGCGAATCGGCTTGCCAAAAGGAAGCTTGCAGGAATCCACCTTTCGCCTGCTGGCCAAAGCAGGATTCTACTTTTCCGTGAGCGAGCGATCTTATTTTCCTTCCATCGACGACGAGGAAATTCAGGCGATTTTGATTCGCGCCCAAGAGATTGCCAAGTACGTGCAAGACGGCGTCTTTGATGTGGGCTTGACCGGCAAAGACTGGATTCTGGAAAACCGCGCCGATGTGGTCGAGGTCGGCGAGCTGACCTATGCCAAGCTCACTTTGCGACCGGTGAAATGGGTGCTGGCCGTGCCCAATGATTCTCCCATCAAGAGCGTCAGGGATTTGCAGGGCAAACGCATCGCCACCGAGATTGTGAATTTGACCCAGGATTATCTGGCCAAAAACAACGTGCAAGCGGAGGTAGAGTTTTCCTGGGGCGCCACGGAAGTCAAGGCGCCGACGCTGGTGGATGCCATCGTGGAAGTGACCGAGACGGGCAGCTCGCTAAGGGCCAACAATCTGCGCATTGTCGACGTGCTGTTGGAATCCCGCACCATGCTCATCGCCAACAAGCAAAGCTGGCAGGACGCGCACAAGCGGGAAAGAATCGAAAACCTGCACATGCTCTTGCGCGGCGCCATTCAGGCAGAGGGCAAAGTCGGGTTGAAGATGAATGTGCCCAAGGACAAGCTGGATCAGTTGATTCAAGAATTACCGGCCATGAAAAAGCCGACCATCGCGCCTCTGCATGGGGAGGATTGGGTCGCCCTTGAGATCATCGTCGAGGAGCAGACCGTGCGCAAAATCATCCCCAAGCTGAAGCGCGCCGGAGCGCAGGACATTATCGAGTATCCGCTGAATAAGGTGATCTACTAATGGCCGCTTCGATCAATATCTATCAGGGTACGGAGATTCCAGCCTTCTTGGCTAAATTAGAGTCCAGACGGACGCAGGCGTCGGCCGAGGTGATGGCCGCAGTGAGTGAGATCGTCGGCCAAGTGAGGGAAAGGGGGGATGCAGCCTTGTTCGACTATGCCGCGAAATTCGACGGAGCGGACTTGTCCAAGCACGGCATGTGGGTGCCGCAAGAGGAAATCGCAAAGGCAACGCAAGGATTGGATGCGGAACTGCTCGGCGTCCTCCGGGAGGCGCGAAGGAATATCGAGCGGTTTCATCAAAAATCATTGCCGCAGTCATGGTTTTCCTGGGAGGAAGACGGCGTTGTCTTGGGACGGCGAGTCATTCCCTTGGAGCGAGTCGGAGTTTATGTGCCGGGTGGACGAGCCGCCTATCCCTCATCGTTACTCATGGGCGTTGTGCCGGCGCAGGTTGCGGGGGTGAAGGAAATTGTTATTGCTACACCATGTGCTGCCGACGGCAAAGTCAATCCGATCATTCTCGCCGCCGCTTTCGAGCTGGGCATCAAAAAGGTATTGCGAGTGGGTGGAGCGCAGGCAATAGCCGCGTTGGCTTTTGGCACGCAGTCGGTTCCCAAAGTGGACAAGATCGTCGGGCCGGGAAACATCTATGTGGCCACGGCGAAGAAGCTTCTTTTCGGCCAAGTCGGAATCGACATGGTGGCCGGCCCCAGCGAGGTGCTGATCATCGCCGACGAGTCCGCCGAACCCGCTTTCGTCGCCGCCGATTTGTTGGCACAGGCGGAACACGATCCTTTGGCCGCTGCCATTCTACTCACCGATTCTCCATCTTTGGCTGCACAGGTGAAGGAAGAAATAGCTCGGCAAGTTGCTGCACTCAAGAGAACCGAAATCCTCCAGAGTTCGTTAGGCGAATACGGCGGAATCGTCTTAGCCAAAAGTTTGGACGAATGCATTGACATCTGTAACAAAATTGCTCCCGAACATTTAGGACTACACGTCAACAATGCTTGGCAGATGCTTGGACAAGTTCGCAATGCCGGCGCCATTTTTTTGGGATCGTATTCCCCGGAGACCGTTGGTGATTATTGGGCCGGCCCGAATCACATTTTACCTACCGACGGCACATCCAGATTCTTCTCGCCGCTGCGCGCAGAAGACTTTCTCAAAACCAGCAACGTCATTGCCTATAGCCAACCGGCTTTAGAAAAGCATGGGGAGAAGATCATCCACTTTGCGAACGGCGAAGGATTAGGCGCGCATGCGCAGGCCATTACCGTTAGAATGGAAACTTGATGCAAGACTATTTCAAAAAATCCGTTGTAGAGATGCTCGGCTATCAATCGCCCCCTCAAGGCGTCGTGACAGCTAAGCTGAACCAGAACGAAAGTCCCTTTGATTTGCCGGAGGGGATTAAGCGAGAGATATTGCAGGAAGCTGGAAAGCTTTCCTGGAACCGCTACCCCACCAATGAGTCGCCGGTTCTGAAAGAAGCCTTGGCGAAATGGCATGGAGTTCAGCCGGAACAAATTCTGTTGGGCAACGGCTCCAATCAGCTTTTGCAGACCGTCCTGAGTGCCTGCGTGGAAAAGGGAGATGGCGTGTTGTATTGTCCGCCAACTTTCGGTCTATTTAGTTTGTACGCTTCGGTCTATGACGGTCAGGCGATCCTCATCGAACAAGCTCCCGGCACAGAGTTTCCGCTGGACCGAGTTCTCTCGGCAATACGAGCGCAGAAGCCTAAAATCCTCTTGCTTTGTTCTCCCAATAACCCCACGGGGAGTGAGATTAGCACGCAAGCAGTGCAGAGTCTCTGCGCAGAGTCAACCGGCCTGGTTTTCTGTGACGAGGCTTATGCAGAATTTAGCGAGAACACGGCGTTGTCACTTTTGGAGAGCTTTCCCCATCTCATCATTTCGCGCACGTTCTCCAAAGCTTTCTGCCTGGCCGGTTTGCGCTTCGGATATTTGATTTCCAGCCCGCAGGTTATTGAACAATTGCGCAAAGTCATTCTGCCTTACAACGTCAATTTGTTTACCGAAATGGTGGTTTCAAAACTGCTGAGCCACCGCTCATTTGTTTCGGAGCAAATCGCCTATCTCAAGCAGGAACGTGCCTGGCTTTTTCGCAAAATGCAAGCTATCAATGGAATTCAAGTTTATCCTTCTGTGGCGAATTTTATCCTTTTTCACTGCCGGGATGGAAAAGAGGTGTTTCTAAAATTGAAAGAACAAGGCGTACTAGTGCGCGACGTAGGCGGCTACCCGTTGTTGGAAAATCATCTGCGCGTTACCGTTGGCTCGCGCCGGGAAAACGAAATGTTTTTGTCTGCACTACGAGAGGTTGCATAGTCTGAATCATTTGACGTTTTCAGGTAACTGTTCAAAGCCGCTATTAAGGCGAAACTGTTCAAGGCAAAACCATTCATGCATACATTTGGGGTCAAACAAGCGCTAATAGTTTTGCCCATAATCGTTTTGTCTTTTCGGGCAATTCCGTAATGAAGATTAGAAGGGTAAAAGATGACTCGTCAAGCGAAGATCACTCGCAAGACTAAAGAAACCGACATCGCCGTCAGTCTGAATTTAGACGGGAAAGGCGAAGGCAGCATTTCCACCGGTATCGGCTTTTTCGATCATCTGCTGGAAAGCCTGCAAAAGCACTCTGGATTTTCTTTACAAATCCAAGCGCGTGGGGATTTGCATGTCGACGGCCACCATACCGTTGAAGATGTGGGCATAGCCCTCGGTCAGGCTTTAGATCAAGCTCTCGGTGATCGTACGGGGATCGCTCGTTTTGGCCACGCTTACTGCCCGTTGGACGAGAGCCTAGCGCGGGCAGTGGTGGACATCAGCGGCCGCGGCTTCATCAGCTACGAATGTCCGTTGCCGCTCGGTGCGATTGGTGCATTTCAGGGTGAATTGTTCGAGGAGTTTTTGCGGGCATTTGCCATGAATGCCAAAATCACCTTGCACGTCACTTTGCTGACGGGAAAGAACCAGCACCATGCTCTGGAGGCGATGACCAAAGCTCTGGCCAGGGCGCTGCGCATGGCCGCTGCACTGGATTCTGGGCAAGCCGGGGTGCCTTCCACCAAAGGGACCTTGGTATGATTTGCATTGTGGATTATGGCGCCGGCAATCTGCGCAGCGTGCAAAAGGCTTTGGAACATCTCGGAGCCCAGGCTCAGGTTTCGTCTTCTGCAAAGGACATCGAAAGCTCGGATAAGATCATCCTGCCCGGAGTCGGCGCATTCGGCAAAGCCGTGGATGCCATCGATCGTCTCGGTCTGCGGCCGTCTCTTGTCCAGTCAATCGAGCAAAACAAGCCCTTTCTCGGCATCTGCCTAGGCTTGCAGCTCTTGTTCGAGAACAGCGAAGAGAATCCGGAAGCAAGGGGACTGTCCGTATTAGCGGGACACGTTGTTCGTTTTCCTAAGAATCTCAAAGTGCCGCACCTTGGCTGGAATGTTTTGCAGCAAACCTCGGATTCCCCGCTGTGGCAAGGGATTGCTGATGAGAGCTATTTCTATTTTGCGCATTCTTACTACGTCCTTCCGAAAGATGCTTCACTAACGGTCGGCGCCAGCGATTACTCCTTCCGTTTTCCCGTGGCTATTCGCAAGGGAAATTTGTTCGGGCTGCAATTCCATCCGGAAAAGTCACAAAAGCGCGGGCTGCAAATTCTACGAAATTTCGTTGCGCTCAGGTGACCTGTGATGCTGATCATTCCTGCTATTGATTTATTGGACGGCAAATGTGTGCGGCTGAAGCAAGGAGTTGAAAGCACGGCCAAGGTTTATGATGCCGATCCGGTCGCTGCTGCCTTGCGTTGGCAAGAGCAAGGTGCAAAACTGCTGCATGTGGTCAATTTGGACGGGGCGTTCGGCAGGGCGCGGAAGAATGCTACTGCCATAGAGAAGATCCTCCGAACCGTCGATGTCCCCATCGAGTTAGGGGGCGGCATTCGTTCTGTCAGCGATGCGGAGAGCTGGGTATCGTTGGGCATTTCCCAAATCATACTTGGCTCGGTCGCCGTCACCCAGCCGGAAATCGTCAGGCAAGCAGTTTCAGTCATCGGAATGGATAAGATCACTGTCGGCATCGACGCGCGTCGAGGACGGGTGACCATCGACGGCTGGACCGTGCAGACGAAAACGGACGCCTTTGACTTGGCCAGAAAAATGATTGAATACGGAGTCGGGCGTTTTGTCTATACGGACGTGCTACGAGACGGCGAAAGCCAGGGGCCGAACATCGAAGCCACTCTCGCTTTTGCCGCTGCCGTGCAGGCGAAGGTCATCGGTTCAGGTGGTTTTTCCGCCGTCGAGCATTTCCAAGCCTTGGCGGCGAAGAACAATCCGTACATCGAAGGCGCTATAGTCGGCACCGCCCTGTACGAAGGTCGTTTGCAGTTGGGGGCTTTGGTTGAGCAGTTCGCCTAAGTGGTCATTGGTTTCGATGAATAGGATTTCATGTTAGCTAAAAGAATCATCCCCTGTCTCGATGTAAAAGACGGACGGGTCGTAAAAGGCGTCAATTTTCTCAACCTGATAGACGCCGGCGATCCGGTGGAGCAGGCGCGCTATTATGACGAACAGGGCGCCGATGAGTTGGTTTTTCTGGACATCACCGCTTCTGCTGAAAAGCGGGACATCATGCTGGACATTGTGCGTCGCACCGCCGAGCAGGTGTTCATGCCTTTAACCGTCGGCGGGGGCATCCGCACCGTCGAGGACGCGCAACGGCTGCTGCAAAGCGGCGCGGACAAGGTGAGCATCAACACAGCGGCAGTCCTTGATAAGGATTTGATCAAGAAATGCTCCGACAAGTTTGGCAGTCAGGCGACGGTGATCGCCATCGACGCCAAGCGGCGCGACCAATCGGGGTGGCAAGTTTACACTTACGGGGGGCGAACGCCAACTGAGTTGGATGCCCTGGAATGGGCACAAGAAGCCGAGGCGTTAGGCGCTGGGGAAATACTGCTGACTTCTATGGATCGCGACGGCACCAAGCAGGGCTATGATCTCGCGTTGACGTCCTTAATAGCCAAATCCGTTTCCATCCCGGTCATCGCCTCCGGCGGCTGCGGTGATTTGTCGCATATTTATGACGTCTTTGCCAAAGCGGATGCCGATGCCGCCCTGGTAGCGTCAATTTTCCATTATCGTGAAAACAGCGTCGCAAAAGTCAAAAGCTACTTAAAGGAACGGCAAATACATGTCCGAGATTGAAGTTTTGCAATTAGAAAAATTCGTTGAACGCATACGCTTCGACAAAGACGGCTTGGTGCCGGCCATCGTTCAAGATCAGGCCGATGGAGCGGTTCTAATGCTCGGCTATATGAACGCAGAAAGTCTGCGCTTGACTTTGGAGCGGAGGAAAGTGGTCTTTTGGAGCCGCTCCCGGCAGAAACTCTGGATGAAGGGCGAAAGCTCGGGTAATTTTCTGAACGTGCGGCAAATCTTTGCGGATTGCGATGCGGACGCCATCTTGGTCAAAGCCGAACCCGTCGGGCCCACATGTCACACCAACAAACGGTCGTGTTTTTCCTGGCGCTTGCAAGAGGATTCGGTTACACAAATTGGTCTATGACCAGTGTGGTGCATTCGAGCGAGGTATAGATGACAAGGCTTGGCTTGTTTGCAAAGAGCGGGTTCGGGAAGGTCTTGGTTCTTTTTGCTCTGCTTGCTATCCTTGGGATACTCATTCCTGGGCCATCTCTCTGCCAGAAAGAGTTACCGGTGATTCTTTTCAAGGAAGCCACTTTTAGGGAATTCAAGTATCCCAACGGCGAGCTTGATCAGGAATATACAGAGGCGCTGGCAAGGCGGGCGGAACGGTCCTTTAAGAATGCGAGGGTCCGCTGCGTCGCCAGCTACGTGACCCAGGATGATGCTCGCGCAGTGGTCGCCTACTACAATCGTCTATCAGGACAGCGCTTTGTCAAAAAGGGAGATCGGTTTGTCTATGCTTTTTCCGAGATCGATGGCGTACCGGCGAGCCGGATCGAGATTTTTCCGGTCCCCATTGCCCGGCTGCAAAAACAGTTTTGGCCGACGCGGATCGATCTGGTATTGATCCAAAGCGCCGTCACCATGCGCGTTCCATCAAGTCTGAAACGCACAGTCGAGGATCTGAAAAAAAAGGTCGGTCACCTTTATTACCACGGGACCATGCGGGAAGATATTGCGATGCTGGAAATGGAGGAAGCCGGCAAGGGTGCAGAGATTTTTGTCCTTTCCACGAATGATCCTTTCGAAAGAGTCTATACCTTCTTTCGGCGGAAACTGGGACGTATTTACGTCATCAACGCCCGCGACGGTGATCTCAATGTCCGAGATTTTGAGGTGGATGCCACCGCCGCCCTCGGCCTCGATAGGGAGAAAGAAGAACTGTACATCCGTGTAGAAGAGAATCCTATTGTGTGCGATCTGGAAGGAAATGCCCAGCATTATCTAGGATGCGTTTTTATCCAATACACTTTCTGGCGTAATTCCGCTCCCGCACACGCTTCAAAGTAGGCCGTGATACGCTGCTCTGATGGTTCAGCAGAGCCGGCATTTCGGAGCAATGGCTGCTCTACAGACCTGCAAATCACCACTCCGATCCGTCGGTCAGAACCGTCTTGGGAATCATCAACCCTCGCTTTTGAATTTCGCACTTTTTCTTAGCGCACCAAAGGTGCATTTGACGGTAGGACAAGATGCCATCTTGTCCTACAAAATCTTGCCAAAAGAACAACAATTGAATGCGCAATATCATAGGTATGTATTTGCCGGATGAACCAATAATACTATAGAAACCGCTTGTTATTTCAATCCGTTTTGCATATAATTTCCCTGCTTGATAGGAATCCATCTTTTGAACTTTCGTAAGGAAAGCCGGATCGAGCACTTGTCCCTCACCATTGTGCAATGCAGATACAGGCCTAAAATGGGTCGCTTTGATGACAAGGAGAAGGAATGGCCATAAGGATTGTCAGATTGGGTAGTCCCAGGGAAAAGGACGAGGGCCTCCGGATTGGCACGGTGCGGCGGCCTCCCAGAGGAGTCAGGAAGGAAGAGTTTTCCTCAAAAGACTTTTACGATGTTTGGTTTCCTAATCTCTCTCCCAGTGAGCCTCTGCTGAAGGAAGCCCTGGCAGCGAATGATGAAAGGTCGTGGAAGGCGTTCAAGAGAAAGTTTCTGGCCGAAATGAAATCGCCGGAGGCTGGCAAGGACTTGGATTTGTTGGCTGCACTCTCTCACCACACCAATCTGTCGATAGGCTGCTATTGTAAGGATGAGAGTCGTTGCCATCGTTCGATTCTCAGGGAGCTTCTGGTCAAGCGAGGGGCTGAGGTCCGGTAGAGTTGATCCGGCAGCTAACCGCGCCTTGAAGCGCGCTCGCTGCGCGCGGCGCGCCACCCCGTTGTGGAAATTTCATACGGAGCACACTGACATGAAAACAATGGTGATCATGAATCCCAAATCCGCCAAGGGGCGAGCCGCCAAGCGTTTTGCGCAGATTTTTGATCTCCTCAACCAAGCCGGTTTGGAATACGACGTCGCTTATACGGAGGCCCCAATGCATGCCGAAACTCTGGCGAGCGATGCCGTAAAAGGGGCGTATGGTCGCATCATTTCCGTTGGCGGGGACGGCACCCTGAACGAAGTGGTAAACGGTATTCTGAAAGCCGATGGCGACCCGGAGCTGGCCATTCTTCCCGTCGGTACCTGCAATGATTTTATCAAGGCCATCCGAATTCCCAAGGATCTTGCTAACGCCTGCAACGTTATCTCAACAGGTGAATCCAAGCGGTTTGATGTGGCCTTGGTCGGCGACCGCTACTGTATCAATGCAGCAGGCATCGGCTTTGATGTCGCGATCGTCAAAGATCTGCAAAAATCCAAACTCCTACGAGGTTTTGCCACTTACCTTGCCTACGTACTGCGAAATGCCTTCAGCTACCAAGGCTTGAATTTGACATTGGTAAACGGTAGAGTCCACTTTGAGCGACAGGCCCTGATGTTGACGGTAGCCAACGGTGTCTGCTTTGGCGGCGGATTCAAAATTGCCCCTGACGCCGATGCCAGCGATGGGATGCTGAATGCCATTTTGCTAAAGGACATGAAGCCACTAAAACGACTCAGTGCTTTGCCGCATTTTTTCGACGGCAGCCATCTAAAGTTGAAAGAAACGGAATCGTTTCTGACCAATGAGCTCAAGATCGTCGCCGACAACCCGCTGACGGTTCAGATCGAAGGCGAGTTAGTAGAATGGCCGTCCAATGAGATTAACATCTCCGTGCTGCCTCAGCGCCTCAAGATACTCGTTCCAAGAGCTTCCATTTACCATTGACGCAATCTGCAACGGGCCTTGTCTGCACGGCATGTTTTGTAGCGGAAAGAACGGATTTTGAAAGCCCGATAGTTTTTGAATCTCACAACGGATCGCAAGGCTTGGAGGGAAACGTGATTTATTTTTGGATTACTTTGCTTGTCGCCATTCTTGCCTACTTGGTCATCGCACTGAACGTTAAGACCCTTCCGGTTGGTTTCGTTCTGGTTCGGGAGGCCGAGGTCATGATCATCGAAAGGCTAGGACAGTATCATCGTCGACTGGATCCGGGCGTTCATTTTATCTGGCCTTTTCTGGAAAAACCGAGGCAGTTGAAGGTGCGGTTCCATCGGATCGATTCCAAGACGCAAAGAGCATTCAGCTACACGTCCTTTGTCAATCGTATCGATGTCCGGGAACGAATTTTTGACTTCCTTCAGCAGCATGCCATCAGCAAGGATAACGTTGACTTGGTAATCGACGGTCTGTTGTATTATCAGGTATTCGATGCGAAAAGGGCGGTGTATGCCGTGGCCGACATTATCGAGGCCATTGCCAGGCTTTCGGAAACTACGCTGCGGGCCGTAATTGGGGGGATGGTTTTGGACGAGACGCTATCCGAACGGGAGACGATCAATCACAAAATGCGGGAATCATTGGATCAGGCCACCAGTCAGTGGGGCGTCAGAATAAATAGAGTCGAGTTGCAGGACATCAAGCCGCCGGCGGAGCTGGCCGCTGCCATGAACATGCAAATGGAAGCTGAGCGGCAAAAACGAGCCAGGGTGCTAAAGGCCGAGGGTGAAAAACAGGCGGCGCAATTGATGGCCGAAGGTGAGCGCCAGGCTATGATTATCATGGCCGAGGGGGAAAAGCAAGCGGCCATCCTCAAAGCTGAAGGAGAAGCCTCGGCGCGCTATCGGATCGCGCAGGCGGAAGCCGAAGCCGTGAGAAAGCTGATGGAAGTCGTTGGCTCCAGTGAACACTGCACTCAATATCTCGCAGCCATAAAATACATCGATGCTTTCAGGCACATTATCAACGAAAGAGGCGACAAAGTGGTGATGATGCCCTATGAAGCATCGGCCATCTTATCCTCCGTAGAGATGATTCGCTCGCTCTACGAACGAAACAAATCCCAATCTGCGTGAGTAGAGACGCACGACCGTGCGGCTCTCCCATGCATTTAGGCTTTGGGGAATTTCTGATAACACGAGGGATTTGGCTATGCAGCAAACCAGTAATACCGCTTACTACTTGTACTGGCCGGAGATGAGCAATACGCTCTCTATCATTGCTTTGGTTCTGGCAGTGGTCATTTTCATTTTTGGCTATTTTACGGGGGCAAGAACCAATCGCACCAGAATCTACCTTTCCATAGCCTTAGCGACCATCATTGGCGCTTTTACCATGCCGGTGATTGTAAAGGTGGGCAAGTTCTTGGGGCTATTGGATAAAAAGCCCGGCATTGTATTTCTCTTGACGGTTTTGATGCTTTTCATCGCCGCAATTGCCACCAATATCTATGAAATCATTACGATCACCGCGCGCGACATAGGTCTGCCGACAAGAGAGTGAGTTTCGTCGTCCCGTCGTGCACAAGCGCGCTTGGGGCATCCGGCGCCCTGCACGGAAGATGAGTTGCGGATTCTCCGGGTCGAGCCCTCAAAAGGGTGATACCTACCCGTCTCGGAAACTAATCTATACTCGTTGAGGGTAGAGATTTCATCCATCTTCTCATTCCTGCGCATGCAGGAATCTCCTTGTGAAGAGGTGGTTGGGAGATGCCTGTATTCACAGGCATGATATGAAAAAGCGACCCTTAACGAGTATATTTCTCGCCCAGGCCGTATGACCAAGACCTGCGGAGGTTACCCCCCAAAGGCCAGACGGAACCAAAGATGCTCCGCTGCTGCTATGAGCAACCTCCGCAGGTCTCGGGCATGATGACAGCCACGGCAGAGCACTCCGTCATCTGTTACCTCAATTCGTATTTCTGCCATCTCCTGGCCGTTTCGCTTCTGTTTTTGTCCTTGCATTTCATACCGGCGATTTTTATATTTGCCCGCCTTTTAATCAAAGTTTTTCACTCACCCGTTATGCTTATCTTTTAGGAACAAAATGCTAAGACCGAGGAAACGGATAACCAAGAAACAACTAAAAGAAGACAAGCTGGTCACGTTTTATTTCAAGGCAACTTCTTGGATAGAAAGGAACTCCAAATACATCTACATGGGACTGGGGGCCGTCGTGCTCGTCGTTTTGCTGCTGTACGTGAACGCGAGGAGCAAAAGGACTTCGGAGTCCAATGCAAGCGTCGAGCTTTTGCGGGCGACGCGGGCTTACGAGTCAGGCAACTATCAGAACGCAATCACACAGCTCAGCAATTTGGTGGAAAACTATGGGGGAACCCGTAGTGGAACCCTGAGCTTGTTATACCTGGCAAATTCATTCTACCAGACCGGCGACATCGAAAACGCCAAAAAGAATTACCAGAAGTTTGCATCCGAGTTTAGCGGTGATGAGCACTTGCTCGCCTCCGCGATAGGAGGAGTGGCCGCTTGCTTAGAACAAGAAAAAAAGTACCTCGAAGCCGCCGAGCAGTATGAGAGAATAGTGCGCAAATATCCCAAGACGGTGCAGGCGCCCTATTTCTTGCTTCGGGCCGGGCGCTGCTTTGCACTTGCGGACGACACGAGCAAAGCAAGAGAGCAATATGAAAAGATCGTGAAAGAATACCCGAATGCCCAGGAAAAAGACCAAGCCCTGATGTTAATGGCGATGATCAAAACGTAGGGCTTGTTTTGGCGATGGAGTGAGGC
>DYKH01000013.1:39887-67231 GCA_020722685.1 Caldithrix sp.
ATTGAACGTTGTACATTGAACATTTTCTGACGGTCAGTATTTGACGTTCAACGATCTGTCATCACTTTGACCACCACTTTTCGCCGGGTGCTGAGGGCATTGCCTTTCCTCCGTCTGTCGATGCGAGCCCTGTAAGACCGACAAATTTCTTGCATACTTGTTAATTTTTTTTTATATTCATCCGCGCGAGTGGGTCCTCTTTAGGCCCACTTTTTTGTTGCATATAGGGTCTAAAACATGGCGGATGTCGAAAGCCTGAAAAGTATCATACTTCCTGTCTTGGATCAAATGGGAATCGATCTTGTCGCTCTGGAGCTGCACGGAAAAGGCGGCAGGACGGTCTTGCGGATATACGTCGATGAAGCGGGCGGCATTACCTTGCAACGCTGCGCAGAGGCGAGCAGGGCGATTGCCGATATTTTGGATCGCAAAGATCCAATCCCCAGTCGCTATGTTCTCGAGGTCTCCTCACCCGGGCTGGCTCGACCATTGACCTCGGAACGGGACTTTAAACGGCATTTAGGGAAAATAGTCAACATTCGCTATAAAAAAGACGGTCAGGAACATCGGCTTGAAGGGGCGATAACCGGGATATCCGACCACGCTGTGATGGTCGAAGCGGATGAGCAGCAGAATGAGATAGAGTTGACTGATATTGTCTTAGCAAAGCTTGTAGTTCAAATCTAGAAAGCGCTAAATAGGATAATAGGAATTAGCATGAAGAGCGAGATTGTCGAGGCTTTTGGCACACTCGTCAAAGAGAAGAGCATCGAAAAAGAGGTGCTGACCAAAATACTGGAAGAAATCTTCTTGTCCATGATCAAGAAGAAATATGGGACGACCGACAATTTCGATATCTTTGTCAATATGGACAAAGGCGAAATCGAAATCTACCAGAGCAAGACAATTGTTGATGAAGTCAAAGATGAGGTGATGGAAATATCGCTTGAGGCCGCTCGCAGAACTGAGCCGGATTTGGAAGTCGGTGACGAGTTTTTGGAGATCATCGATCCGGCCACTTTTGGCCGGCGGTTGATCATTTCTGCAAAGCAAAATCTCAATCAGCGGATCAAGGAAGTCGAGAAAGAACTCATCTTCGAAGAATACAAGAACCGGGTGGGAGAGATCATCAGCGGGGAAATTCGCCAGATCAACCGTGACGAGATTTACCTGAGTGCCGAAAAGAGTGAAGTCGTCCTACCCAAGTACGAACAAATTCCCAACGAAAAATACCGACGGGGGCAAACCATCCGGGCCGTCATCAAAGGTGTTAACTGGACCACGCGCGGCCCGGAGATTTTGGTCTCGCGATCGGACCCCATGTTTCTGACGCGCCTTTTCGAGCTGGAAGTGCCGGAAATTTATGAAGGAATTATCGAAATCAAAGGCATCGCCCGCGAGGCCGGGGAGAGGACCAAGATTGCGGTATACTCGAACGACAAACGTATCGATGCCGTTGGCGCCTGTGTGGGCATGAAGGGAATGCGCATTCAGGCCATTGTCAAGGAATTGAATAACGAAAAGATTGATATTATCAACTGGAACAGCGAATCTGAGATCTTTATCACTCGCGCGCTGAGCCCTGCGAAGCCGAACCGGATCATCATCGACGAGGATGAGAAAAAGGTTATCGCGGTGTTGGATGATGAGCAGATTTCTTTGGCGATAGGAAAAGGCGGACAAAACCGACGCCTGGCTTCCAAGCTAACCAACTATGACATCCAGACGGTTCGCGAGAAAGAATACAAAACAATGCTCGAAGCGGGCAAAGGCTTGGATCTGCCTTTGTCCGAGGCGCAGGGAATTACTGACAGAATAAAGAATATTCTTATTGCTGGCGGACTGGTCACCATCCGCGACGTCATCGATGCGGAAATCGACGCTCTGATGGAATTGCCGGGAATCGGGCTGAAAACAGCAGAAAAAATCAAAGGTGCTCTGCAAACAAAATAAAGACCCGAAAACTCGGAAGCGGGTTGACTTGCGGAGTGTAAAGCAAGTGCGCTCCTGAGTGATGATTATTATTCGTAGGAGTGGTCTATTTTGGCCGTTAAAAAGAGGGTATTTCAGGTCGCAAGAGAGTTCAACGTTTCCAACGAGGCTCTCATCGCGTATCTGACCAAATTCAATTTCGACATTCGCAATCAGATGAGTCCGCTCTCCGACGAGGCGTATGCTCAGGTGCTGGAGAAGTTTGGCGCCAAGCCTTCTCAAGTCGATGCAGACTATGAGTTCCGGAAGAAGCTGCGCGATCGCAGGGCCCAGGAAGAAGCGAAGAAGGAGGAAGCCAAGCGCGAGTTGGCGCGCCGCATTCAGGCGGCGCAAGAGCTTGCCAAGGAAATGCCCCGCCTGAAAAAGCAGAAGGAAGAAGCTGCAAAAATCGCCGAGGAAGCAGCCCTTTTGGAAGCCGCACAGGAACTTGTCGCTGAAGTCAAAGAGGCGCGACAGGAAGCAGCCGTCGAGGAGAAACCCAAGAAGCCAAAGAAAGTTCTAAGGGTGGTGGAGATTCCGCCTGAAGAACCGGTAAAACGGCCCAGGCCAAAAGAAGAAGCAGCGGAACCGACTGCCCAAAGGGCCAAGGCAAAACCTGCGGTGAAGGAAGAGGAAGCCGAGGCGCCGGTAGCCGAGGTTGCGCTGGAGGCCGAGAAAGAAAAGAAGAAAAAACGTAAACGCAAACGTAAGAAACGCAGTGCGGAAATAACCGCGCTGGTTGAAGAGCCGGCAGAAGCGAAACGCAAGAAAGCGAAAAAGAAGAAAAAGCCGGCGTTCGATGAAGAAGAGATTCAGGAGACCATTCGGCAGACATTGGCGGCCATCGATGAGGCCGGCAAGCCTCGACGGAAGAAACGGCGGGTTCAGGCTGAAGAAGAAGTCGAGGTCGAAGAAACGCCGGTCATCCGCGTCAGTGAATTCATGTCCATCGCCGAGCTTTCCAAGCTAATGGAAGTGGAACCGTCCGAGCTGATCAAAAAATGCATGGAACTCGGCATGATGGTGTCCATCAACCAGCGATTGGATATGGACTCCATCACCTTGCTTGCTTCCGAGTATGGCTATGAGATCGAGTCCATCGGCCTTGACGAAGACATTCTGGAAGCGGCCGAAGAAGTCGAGGACGACGAAACAAACCTAGTTCCCAGACCCCCGGTGGTTACCATCATGGGCCATGTGGATCATGGTAAGACTTCGTTGTTGGATTATATTCGCAAGAGCAATATTATTGCTGGTGAAGCGGGCGGAATCACCCAGCACATTGGCGCCTACGAAGTCTCTTTCGATGGTAAGGCGGTGACCTTCTTGGATACTCCGGGCCACGAAGCCTTTACCGCCATGCGTGCGCGTGGTGCGCAGGTGACGGATATTGTCGTTCTGGTAGTGGCCGCTGATGACAGCGTCATGCCGCAAACCATCGAGGCCATCAGTCATGCCAAGGCTGCCGGTGTGCCCATCATCGTGGCGATTAACAAGATCGACAAACCTGGCGCCAATCCGGACATGATCCGCAAGCAATTGGCCGATCATGGGGTGCTCATCGAGCAATGGGGCGGGAAATACCAGTGTGTGGAGATTTCCGCCAAAACCGGGCAAGCGGTCGATCAATTGCTGGAAATGATTTTGTTGGAAGCCGAAGTACTGGACCTGAAGGCGAATCCTAACCGCAAAGCTCGGGGAGCGATCATCGAGTCGCGCCTGGATCGCGGCAAAGGTGTTGTGGCCAGCGTTTTGGTTCAGAACGGCACCCTGTCGATTGGTGATCCCTTCATTGCCGGCGCCTTCCATGGCAAAGTTCGTTCCATGTTCGACGAGCGCGGAAAACGCGTGAAATCCGCCGGCCCGTCGGTGCCGGTGCAAGTGCTGGGATTTGACGGCCTGCCGCAAGCCGGAGATTCTTTTATCGTGCTCAAGTCTGAGCGCGATACCAAGGAAATTAGTCAAAAGCGACAGCAGCTTCAGCGCGAGCATGAACGCTGGCGAAGCCGGCCGCGCTCCCTTGACGAGATTTCCAAGCAAATTCAAAAGGGCCAAGTCCGCCAGCTCCTGCTGGTCTTGAAAGCGGATGTGGATGGCTCCATCCAGGCCATTAGTGACTCTCTGTTAAAACTGGCAACCTCTGAAGTAGGAGTGGACATCATCCACCGGGGCGTGGGCGCCATCTCCGAGTCGGATGTGTTACTGGCGACCGCCTCAGGCGCCATCATTATCGGTTTCAACGTCCGTCCCACCACCAAGGCACGCGAGCTCGCCGCGAAAGAAGAAGTAGACATCCGGCTTTACGAAGTGATCTATGACATCATCAACGACGTAAAGGCAGCGCTGGAAGGTTTCCTAGAACCGACCATTTCCGAGGAGTTGGTCGGCTCGGCGGAGGTACGGCAAGTGTTCAAAGTGCCAAAGGTGGGAGTGGTAGCCGGCTGCCAGGTTACTTCCGGCAAAGTCAGCCGCAACGATAATATCAAAATCTATCGCGACGACCGGCTGATCCATGACGGCAAGATCGGCTCCTTAAAGCGATTCAAGGAAGACGTGCGCGAAGTGAGCGCCGGGTTTGAATGCGGCATCGGCATCGAGCGTTTTGACGACATCAAGGTGAATGACATCGTCGAAGCCTACAAAGTGGTCGAAACCAAGCGCACCTTGGCTTGAGCGAAAGGGTTATGCTGATCGGCGTTTGTCAAGTTGTGCTGCTCATCCCCGGCAGTGATTCCTTGAAGGGTAAGCGGTTTATCTTGTCCAGTCTGAAAACGCGCATCAGAAACAAGTTCAATGTTTCGGTCGCAGAAATCGATGACAACGACAAATGGCAAAAAGCGACGTTGGGTATCGCCATGGTCTCGAATGAGCGTCGCTTTCTGGATCAGGCTATATCACAAATCTTGAATCTGATCGAGGAACAAGATCAGGTGGAGATTATCGAACGTCAGATTGAGATTCTATAATTTTTGGTAGCATCATGCGCTTTAAGCGAGCGGATCGGATAGCCGCTTTGATCAAAGAAGAAGTGGGACGGCTGCTCTTAAGAGAAATCAAAGACCCGGAAATCGGGTTTATTACCATAACGAAAGTCAAGGTCAGCGACGACCTGCGATATTGCAAGGTCTATTACAGCGTGCTGGGAGAAAAAACCAAGCAAGAAACCGCCCAGCAGGGTCTGCATCGCGCTCAGGCCTTCATTCGCGGCCAAGTGGGCCATCGTTTGGGCATACGCTTTGTGCCGGACCTGCAATTTGTCTATGACGATTCTGCCGCCTATGCCGAACACATTGATTCGATTTTGAAAAAGCTGCATGGCCCCAGTGATACCCGGTAGCGAAGCGAAGCCGGATAAGGGCAAGACGATCGATCTGGTTTTGAACGTTCGTAAGCCTATCGGCTGGACCTCGTTTGATGTGGTTCGGTTCATTAAGCAGCAACTACACAAGACAAAGATTGGTCACGCCGGCACGTTGGATCCCTTTGCGGAAGGCGTACTACTGGTCTGTTTGGGCAAAGCGACCTCAAAAGTGCCGGAACTGATGGCGCTGGAAAAGGAATATGAGGCAACGGTCCAGTTCGGTTTGACCACGGATACCTTGGATGTCACGGGGCAGGTAATAGACGTTTGTCCGGTACCTCCGTTGACAGAAGAACGATTTTGGCAAATCTCCCAGTCGTTCATCGGAGAGATTGACCAGATTCCTCCCTCGTTCTCCGCCGTCAAAGTTCAGGGACAGCGCCTGTACGATTTGGCAAGACAGGGTCAGGCGGTTGCGGTCAAGGCGCGGCGGGTTCACATTCACAGTATTGAATTGTTAACCATGGAGCGTGATAGGGTTGACATCCGGGTGAGATGCTCCAAGGGCACTTATATTCGCTCATTGGCTCGAGACCTGGCTTCGGCTCTTGACACCTGCGGGTATTTGAGAAGCCTGCAGCGCACCGGGATCGGCCAGTACAGGGTGCATGAGGCCATAGAGGTCCATGAGATTAAGAACCACCTGAGTCGGCTTTTTCCGGACGTAAAGTCTTAGCGCGGCAATTCACCGTGACCAAGCTTCTCAGCCGCGAATCGACGTTAACAAACGCTGGTTCAGGTTCAGCGTTCGTTGGCGCGAATCAGCGATCGAAAAAACCTTCGCTGTCATAGCCGGCTTCGCATGTGTCTAGCCAATTGAAGAAATTGTTGGTTCGAGTTTGCCTCGGCGAACGAGAAATCCGTAAGCAACGAACTCGAACGACTTTGGAAATTCGGAAGAGACAGGTTCCTCGCCGCGGTTGGATCACCTCAGGGTGCGCCATGGGCGCATCCACCTTTGGCGTGAGCGGATGCGTCTTGGCGCAATGACAGATAATGCTTCAAATAGCTGAACTGTCACTGATTTTTCAGAGCAATACCGTAGGACTAGATGCAAGTTTTTTGGGACATCAACCAAATTGAGCCACAGGTCAACACGGCTCTTTCCTTAGGCACTTTCGATGGTGTTCACCGTGGCCATCAGTCCATTATCCGCGAGCTGCAAGCAAGAGCGGAAACAATAGGCGCCGTGGCAACACTGGTCACTCTGGAGCCGCATCCGCGACTGGTCTTGAGTAATGAAGATTCTCCAACACTGGGTCTGCTGACCACGATCGAGGAAAAGATCGAGGTCCTGTCTCAGCTTGGTCTCGAACGTTTGGTTGTGGCCAATTTTTCGCATGCCTTTGCGGCGCTATCACCGGCGGAATTTGTCAGCGATGTCTTGGTCAAGAAACTCAGGATGAAGCAGATCATCATCGGCCATGATCATGCTTTTGGTCGCAATCGAGCCGGGAATATCGATCTGTTGCAAGACTTGAAAGACCGCTATGATTTCCAAGTTTCCGTGGTTGAGCCAATCCGGGTAGGAAAGCACGTGGTCAGCAGCACGGAGATTCGCAATCTCCTTTTGGATGGTCAGGTGGAATCGGCTGCCAAGCTGCTTGGGCGTTTCTACAATTTGCGCGGACAGGTAGTGAAAGGGGATGGTCGGGGAAGGCAGTTAGGCTATCCGACGGCGAATATCCGGCCCTTTTCCAGGTACAAGCTTATCCCCAAGGTGGGTATCTACGCTACCCGGATCACGGTCGGCAAGAAATCGTACAATTCGGCGACCTACGTCGGCCGCCGCCCGACCTTTAACCTGAGTGAAAAGGTCATCGAAGTACATTTGTTAGATTTTGATGGTGAGCTATACGGGCAGGAGGTAGAGTTGGCCTTTATCCGATTCATTAGAGAAGATGCCAAGTTCGATTCGATCTCGGACCTCGTAACGCAGATCGAAGAAGATAAAAAACGTAGTCTGGAACTTTTAACGGAATTGTCAAGTTAATTCGCGGAGGTTTTTGAATGCCAATCAGTAAAGAAAGAACGTTAGAAATCGTGCAGACATACGGCAAGGACGCCAAGAATACCGGCAGTGCGGAAGCGCAGATCGCACTGTTGACGGAACGTATCAACGAACTGACCAAGCATTTTCAGAGTCACCCGAAAGATTTTCACTCACGTCGCGGCTTGTTGAAAATGGTCGGTCGTCGCCGCCGGCTGCTGGATTACCTGAAGACTGGGGACGTGGCGCGCTATCGTTCCATTATTCAAGAGTTGGGTATCAGACGCTAACGCTCTTGTCTTGAGTTGGGATGACAAGCCAGCGGTCAGCCTATGGCATGGCAAGGCGATGATTATCTTTGTAGGCGGAATAGGCAAAGCCGTTCTCGGGCTTGTCCATCACCTTAGCCGTATAACCACACTTTGATCGCTGTATAATCGTTTTTTGGAAAGGAGGTCTTATCGATGATCGAAGTGAATCATGTGACTCGATACTTTGGTCGAGTGATGGCAGTGGATGACGTCTCCTTTCAAGTGGGTAAAGGAGAGATCGTGGGTTTCTTAGGGCCCAACGCCGCAGGCAAAACGACCACCATGCGAATATTGACAACCTTTTTGCCCGCCTCAAAAGGCACCGCTTCGGTGGCCGGTTTTGACGTGCACGAGCAATCCATGGACGTACGCAAGCGCATCGGCTATTTGCCGGAAAATCCACCGCTCTATTTAGAAATGCGCGTAATCGACTATCTGGACTTTGTAGCCAAAATTAAGGGCGTGGAGCCCAAGAGTCGCAAAAAGGCGGTGAGCGATGCCATGGGGAAGGTCGCGATCACCAACGTTAGCAATCGGGTCATCAAGACACTATCCAAGGGGTATAAGCAACGCGTCGGACTGGCGCAGGCTCTGGTGCACAACCCAGATGTTTTGGTGTTGGACGAACCCACGGTCGGTCTCGATCCCAAGCAAATCATCGAGGTGCGCGAGCTCATCAAGGCTTTGGCCGGGAATCACACCATCATATTAAGCACCCATATTTTGCCTGAAGTCAGCATGACCTGCGAAAGAGTTGTCATCATTGACAAGGGCAAGGTGGTAGCGGAAGATACGCCGGAAAACCTGACTCGCAAGGTCTCGGGCTCGCAGAGGCTAACGTTGAGCGTTCGCGGCCCGGTTGAGGAGGTGAAGCAGACTTTGACGAATCATCAGGGAGTTCTCAAAGTTCAATCGAGCCCCAGCGGGGATGGGAAGGATGTAACCACGTTTGTGGTGGAGAGCAAGCCGGACGGGGAAATTCGCCCGGCGTTAGCCAAGACCATCATCGGGCGTGGCTGGGACCTTTTTGAAATGGTGCCGGAAAGCATGAGTTTGGAAGATGTCTTCCTGCACCTGACGACAAAAGAGGAGGGTGCGGTTCAATGAGGAATTTTCTTGCTATCTTGAATCGGGAGGTCAAATCTTATTTTTCATCGCCGATTGCCTATGTCGTGATCGGTCTCTTCCTGTTGGTATCGGGGATCTTCTTTTATCTAATCGTTTCCAATTTTGTGCAAATATGCATGCGCGCTGATATGGAAGCACAGTACTACCGGATGGCGCCGCCGAAATTGAACGTCAACATGATGGCTATTCGGCCAATCCTCCACAATATGAGTCTGTTTGCACTCTTTTTCTTGCCGTTGGTGACGATGCGACTGTATTCCGACGAAAAGAAAAGCGGAACCATCGAGCTATTGCAAACTTCCCCGGTGACAAACCTGCAATCCATCATGGGCAAGTTCGCCGCCGGCTCGGTTCTTTATCTGATCATGCTCGGCTTTACGGCCATGTACATGGTGCTGCTGTTCATCTATGGCAAGCCGGAGTTCGGCCCCATTTTGACCGGCTACCTCGGCCTCTTGTTGTTGGGATTGAGCTATGTATCCTTCGGCGTTTTCTTTTCCACGTTGACCGATAACCAAATCATTGCGGCCGTCAGCACCGTGACCTTCATCCTGTTCTTCTGGGCGGTTGGCTGGGTTTCGGGATTCGTCAGTCCATCCATCGGTAATACTCTGGCAAGCTTTTCGCTCATCGAGCACTTTGAGGATTTTGCCAAAGGTATTCTGGACACTAAACACATCGTTTATTATTTGAGCTTTATCAGTATGGGCTTATTTCTCTCTTTTGTATCGATAGAATCAGCAAGATGGAGGGGCAGATGATTACCAAATATGCAAGCATTGGAGGGCTGGCCGGACTGGTGTTGGTCCTGCTAAGTCTGGTGGTTTACTCGATCAATTCCGTGATCAATGCGCTAACGATGATCCTCTTTTTCGTGGGCTTGGCCTTGTTGATTGCCTTCTTCGTGCTTCGATTTAAGGAAATCAAGGCTGGCCTGTCCAGCCGCTCGGCCAAGTTCGGCAGCAATGCGGCGATGATGATCGTGTTTCTGACCGGCATCCTCATCGTCGTCAATATTTTCCTCAATCGCTTCACCTACCGGGTAGACACGACGGCGGCAAAGCAGTTCAGCCTCGCTGAGCAAACTCGCAAGGTGCTCAAGCATCTTGATAGTGACGTCAAGGTGATTGGCTTCTTCAAGAGCGGCGAAGAGTTCCAAGCCAGGGAACTGTTTACAGAATACGCTCATTATTCGCCGCGATTCAGCTTTGAATTCATTGATCCGGACAAAAAGCCGGGATTGGCCAAGAGCTACCAAATCACTTCCTACGGCACAATGGTGATCGTGGGAAAAGACAAGCAAGAAAAAGTCCAAAAGGTGGCCGAAGAGGACGTGACCAATGCCCTCATCAAGGTGACTCGAGAGGGAGTCAAGAAGGTCTATTTCCTCACCGGGCACGGTGAAAAGGACTTTTCCAGCAGCGAAAAAGGCGGATTGAGTACCGTCAAGGCCAAACTAGAACATGAAAACTTTCTCACCGATAAGATTCTCTTAGCCGAGCAAGATTCAATTCCCTCGGACTGTACGGTTTTGATCGTCGCCGGTCCAAAGTCGGATTTGTTCCAGAAGGAACAAGACGAGATCGACAAGTATTTGAAAAAAGGCGGCAAAGTTCTGTTCCTGCTGGATCCTGACAGTCAGGAAGGTTATGGGCAGTACCTGCAAAAATGGGGCTTCAAAGTCGGCAACGACATAGTCGTCGATGCTTCTGGTATCGGTCAGCTTTTTGGCGCCGGTCCAACCATTCCCATCGTTTCCGAGTACCAAAAGCATGCATTGACCAAGGATTTTCAGATCATGACTTTCTATCCGGAAGCCCGGTCTATCTCGAAAGCCGAGACCGTGCCAACGGGGGTGACTTTTACCGAAGTGGCCAAGACCAGCGCACGTAGCTGGGGCGAAACCCGTCCGCTCACCAGCGACAAGATCGCCTTCGATAGCGGCGAAGATTTGCGCGGCCCCATCGCCATCCTGGCCACGGCAGAGAAAGATGCTGAGAATCAGCCCTCGGCAAAGGAGGATCGATTCGATCTCGGCGTCGTGAAGGCCAAGACTCGGTTGGCTGTCTTTGGTGATTCCGATTTTGCCACCAATGCTTACTGTAAAGTGCAAGGCAACGGCGATATGTTTTTGAATACTGTCAACTGGCTGGCAGAGGAAGAAGACTTGATCTCGGTGAGAGCGCGCGATCCGGAGGACCGGCGCTTGAACCTGACGCAAAAGCAATCGCGCATGATCCTCTATTTGGGAGTGATTCTGTTACCGGTGCTGATTTTCGGGACAGGAATCGCAGTTTACAACAAGAGGAAATAGTTTTGGCGACAGGGCTTTCGTTAATGAAAGTCCTGTCGCGTTTTGTGATTTGGGCAAAGGAGAGTAAAGGTAATCGATCACCGGATGGGATTACCTCTACGTGTGTACGGGTCTCCTTCTGCCGTGCAGTGGTAAGGAGATTCCTGAATCCGCATGGATGACAGCCCCGGGAGGCATGTTAGTGAACCCCGTGATGGGTTACTGAACATTGAAGAAAAAACCATGGAGCATGGAGAATTATGAATTTTAGAACTACCATCATATTGGCCCTAATCTTCATAATTGGCATAGGCGGCGTCCTTATGCTGAAAAAGCAGGATGCCAAAAAAGTAGAAGAAAAGAAATCTGAAGGCAAGCTATTAACAGTTGAAAAGGACAAAATAACCGATATCTATTTGGAGCCCAGTGGCATTCACGCAGTCAAAGATAGCACGCGCTGGAGGATCGTTGCACCGGTCAAGACGGACGGCGAAAAATCCTCTCTTGACGCGATCCTGAACATGTTCGACTGGGGCAAGGTCGAGCGCGTTGTTTCTTCGGACCCGAATGAATATGCTTCTTTCGGCCTCCAGCCCGGACGAGGGAAAATGACACTCGTGCACAGCGCTGGCGCCGACACGTTTTACCTGGGCGACAAGAATCCGACCGGCTCCTACGTGTTTGCCCGCAAATCCGGCTCACCGGACGTTTTTCTGGTGACGACGAGTTTGGAGAGCAACATTCAAAAAACCCTATTTGATCTACGAGAGAAAAGCGTCATCCGATTTGAGACCAGTCAGGCAAATTCCTTGGATCTCACCACGCCCAAGGGCCATTTCTCTCTCAAGAAAGAAGGAGGCAAGTGGGAGCTGACGGAGCCTCTTGCCTGCAAGGCGGATGAATCCAAAATGAGCTCGCTGCTGAGCCGATTGAGTAGCGAGAAGGCCAAAGAATTTGTCGAAGAAGAGCCAAAGAGCTTGGCGAGCTATGGAATTGACAAGCCCAGCTATCAAGTGAGCTTGACCCTGGGCGAAAATCGCGCAAGAAAGACTTTGTTGATTGGCAAGATAGAGAAAGGAAAGTACTTTGCCAAGGATGAATCGCGGGCACCCGTTTTCACCGTCGATTCCAGCTTTGTCGGCCAGTTGCGACTCACTTTGAAGGACCTACGCGACAAGAAAGTCACGGACGTCTCTTCGTATGAAATTGATAGGCTGGTCTTGGAGCAACCGACCGGCACCATTTCTTGCGAAAAAGATACCGCCGGCAATTGGATGGTCACGGCGCCCAAGACCGGCAAGGCGCTGTCATGGAAGGTTTCCGGCATCACCACTGCGGTTGCCAATCTCAAAGCAGATGATTTCGCGAGCGAGTCCTCCGGTTCCCTAAAAACTTTTGGACTGGATAAGCCCATTGCCTCGGGCAAATTTTATAGAAAGGATAAGCTTTTGGTCGAGCTCTTGGCCGGCAAAGAAGCTGAAAAAGACAAACGATACGTAAAAACCGCTGATAACAGCACGGTGTTCATCGTCGGCAAAGACATTTATGACAAGCTAACAACCAAGCTCGAAGACCTATTGGAGCCGCCGCCGCAACCAGAAACAAAGCCGGCAGGGGATACAAAGGCCTCGAGCGAGTAAGGTAGCCTGCGGCGACTTCCTGTCTCCCCGACTGGAATTTTTGCCAAAAGGCCGTCTTTTAAATTGAGCTATGAGTAAACGGGGACAATTGGAGATAAAATGATCATCAGAAAACAAACAGAGCTTGGCGGGAAAGCATTTTTCATCGAGTGCGGAAAACTGGCAAAACAAGCCGACGGCGCTGTCTGGGTGCAAATGGGAGATAGCGTTATCTTGGCCACCGCGGTGGCCGACAAGAATCCTGCCGAAGAACAAGACTTCTTCCCGCTAACGGTAGAATACCGGGAGCGAGCGTATGCGGCGGGAAAAATCCCGGGCGGCTTTTTCAAGCGAGAAGGCAAACCGAGTGAGGCCGAAATTTTAAACGCGCGCCTCATCGACCGGGCCATCCGCCCGCTTTTCCCAAAAGCCTTCAAGAACGAAGTGCAGGTTTTCGTTTGGGTGCTTTCCGCCGACAAGGTCAACAATCCCGACGTGCTGGGCATTGCCGGGGCCTCGGCCGCCCTTTCCCTTTCGCAGATTCCCTTCGACGGCCCGATAGCCGGGGTGCGAGTGGGCAGGGTCAAAGGCGAGTTCGTTGTCAACCCGACTTTTGAAGACCAAGAGCAAACGGATATCGATTTGGTGATTGCTGCCTCTGCGGATTCCATCATTATGGTGGAGGGTGAAGCCAATGAGATATCGGAAGAGGACATGATCAATGCGCTCAATTTTGGTCATAAGGAAATCCGCAAGATCATTGCCCTGCAGCATGAGTTGGTGGCAGAAGTTGCCAAACCGAAAATGGAGCTGCCGGCGGAGGAGGATTTGACCGCTCTGGCTTTGGAGGTGGAGAAACAAAGTCGCGAAGAGATGAGCACGGCACTGAGAATTACCGAGAAAGAAGCTCGCCATGAGGCATTGGCTGCGATCCTGGAAAAAGTGCAAACCGGGTTAGCGGAAGCCTACCCGGAAAAGGAAGGTAAGATTGCCGAGATCTTCCACGATCTGGAAAAGACCTTGATGCGCAAAATGGTCTTGGATGAAAACCGGCGGCTGGACGGCAGAGGCCCGCAGGATATTCGCGACATCAGCATAGAGGTCGGGGTGCTGCCGCGCGCCCATGGCTCGGCGCTTTTTACCCGCGGACAAACCCAGGCCTTGGCAGCCACCACACTTGGCACCAAGATCGATGAACAAAAAATCGAAAAACTGGAGGGCGAGTTTTTCAAGAACTATATGCTGCACTATAATTTCCCGCCATTCAGCACCGGGGAAGTGCGTGCATTGCGCGGAGTCAGCAGGAGAGAGGTCGGGCATGGCAATCTGGCGGAGCGCGCCATCCGTCCGCTTATTCCTGCGGACAAGCTGTTTCCGTACACCATCCGCGTTGTTTCCGATATTTTGGAATCCAACGGCTCGTCTTCTATGGCCACGGTCTGCGCCGGCTCGCTTTCTTTGATGGATGCCGGCGTACCCATCAAAGCCGCCGTTGCCGGCATCGCCATGGGCCTGATCAAAGAAGAAGACAGAGTGGTCATTCTTACCGACATTCTGGGCGACGAGGACCATTTAGGCGATATGGATTTCAAGGTGGCGGGAACGCGAGAGGGTATTACTGCTTTCCAAATGGATATCAAAATCAAGGGCCTTTCCACCGACATTATGCGGGAGGCATTGGGCCGAGCCAAACAGGCCCGTTTTTACGTGCTGGATAAAATGAATGCGGTCTTGGCGGCCCCGCGCACCCAGCTTTCAGAGTACGCGCCAAGGATCCTGACCGTCAAGATTCCCACCGACTCTATCGGCGCGGTCATCGGACCTGGCGGCAAGACCATCCGAGAGATTGTTGAGCGTACCGGCGCCACCATCGACATTGCCGATGACGGCACCGTCACCATCGCCTCCGTCGATCCGGCCGCCGGCGAAGCCGCTGCGGGCATCATTCGCTCCATGACCGCCGAGCCGGAAGTCGGCGTCGTCTATAAAGGCAAGGTCAAGAAGCTGATGAAATTCGGCGCCTTTATCGAGATCCTGCCCGGCAAGGAAGGCTTGCTGCATATCTCCGAGATCGATCACTATCGTGTCGAGCGCGTCGAGGACGTCCTCAAAGTCGGGGACGAGGTCGAAGTCAAGCTGATGAAAATCGACGGCGAAGGACGACTGGACCTCAGCCGCAAGGCGCTGATCGCAAAGGGATCGGACACCAAAGGTTTTAACAAGCCTAAGGAAGGTTGATCGGACAGCATTTTCGGCATGACGAAAACTGAAATTCGCAAAACGGTATTAGACAATGGCGTCCGCGTCATCACCGAGCGGATGCCATTTGTGCGCTCGGTGTCATTGGGGGTGTGGATCCGCGTTGGCTCCGCCAATGAGAGCGCGGAAACCAACGGCATTTCGCATTTTCTCGAGCACATGCTTTTTAAGGGAACCAAGAACCGGAGTGCACTGGAAATTGCAGCAAGCTTGGAATCTCTCGGCGGCTATATCAATGGATCGACGGGAAGAGAAATCAGCGTTTTCAACGCACACGTTTTGGACGAACATGTGGAAACGGCCGTCGACGTGTTATCCGACCTTCTTTTGAATCCCCGCCTCGGCAAGAAAGAGCTTGAACTGGAAAAAAGCGTGGTGTTGGCGGAAATCAGGCATGCCAAGGAGGATCCTGAAGAGATGGTGCTGGATCTTTTCTGTCAAAATGTCTTTCCCGACCACCCACTGGGATTTTTTATCTACGGAAACGAAAGCAACGTCGCCGGTTTTAGCCAAAAGGCGCTGCTTTCTCATTTGCAGCATCAATACACTTGTGATCGAACGGTATTTGCGGCGGCCGGCAATATTGAACATGAGCGGTTCGTCGAGATCGTCGCAAACAAATACCAGCCCCAGTGCATCTCGCCGCCCTCGACTCCTCCTTTGTCGCCGGGGGATCAAGCGATACGCTACTCTAAACGCGAGGAGGATTCTTTGCAGCAGGCGCACATCTGTTTGGGCGCCAAAATCTGCAGCTATGATGACGAGCGGAAATATCCGACTGTCCTCTTAGACGTTCTCTTAGGAGGGGGTATGAGCTCGCGGCTTTTTCAGAACATTCGCGAAAAGTACGGCTTTGCCTATTCCGTCTACAGCTTTACCGATTTTATGGCAGACGTCGGCCTCCTGGGCATCTACATGGCTTGCGCAGTGGATAAGGTGGAAAAATCCGTGGAGCTAATCCGGGCTGAGCTTAAGAAGCTGAAGAACAACAGCATCTCCGACGAAGAGCTAAGCCGGATCAAGTCGCAGGTGCGAGGAAGCATGACTTTGGGAATGGAGAGCAGCGCCCGGCGAATGCGCCAGATTGGAGAGAACGAGAGCTACCACTGCCAACACCTTTCGCTGGATCAGCTCATTGCCAAGATCGAGAGTGTTACCGCAGGGGATTTGGTCGAGCTGGCCAGACAATTCTTGGATGATTCCAAATTAAACATAACCATATTAGCGCCCAAATAACTTTTACAACGCGGAGGAAAATCTTATGATTATCGGAGTGCCAAAGGAAATTAAGGCAAATGAAAATCGGGTGGCGCTGGTGCCGTCCGGCGCCGAAACGCTCAAGCAGGCCGGCCACAGTGTGTTGGTGGAGAAAGATGGAGGAGTGGGAAGCGGGTTTTCCGACGCGGATTATAAAGCCGCCGGCGCTGAGATACTTGCCTCCCCCGCAGAGATTTATCTCAAGGCAGACATGATCATGAAGGTGAAGGAGCCTTTGCCTCAGGAGTACAAACTGATTCGTGAAGGGCAAATCCTGTTCACCTATTTTCATTTTGCGGCCTCTTTGGAGCTGACCCAAGCAATGATCGCCAGCAAAGCAGTTTGTATTGCCTACGAAACCGTGGCAAAAGAGGACGGCACCCTGCCGCTGTTGGTGCCCATGAGCGAAGTCGCGGGCAGAATGGCCGTTCAAGAAGGCGCCAAATACCTGGAGAAGTTTTTTGGCGGACGTGGAATTCTCCTTGGCGGAATTCCGGGCGTCAGACCGGCCTCGGTGGTCATCCTGGGCGGCGGAGTCGTCGGCATCAACGCGGCAAAAATGGCCGCCGGCATGGGAGCGAGTGTGACCATTTTGGATATCAATTTGGATCGTCTGCGTTACCTTGACGAAGTCATGCCGAAGAACGTCATCACGGTCAAATCCAATCCCCAGACCATACGTGAGGCCATTTCCCAGGCTGATTTGGTGATCGGCGCGGTTCTCATTGCCGGGGCCAAAGCGCCGAACTTGGTCACGCGCGACATGCTCAAGCTGATGAAACCTGGCTCGGTGATCGTGGACGTGGCGGTCGATCAAGGCGGTTGCATCGAGACCATCAAGCCGACGACCCACCAGGATCCCACCTACGTCATCGACGGCGTAATCCATTACGGCGTCGCCAACATGCCGGGCGCTGTGCCCATGACTTCTACGATTGGTTTGACCAACGCCACGCTACCCTATGCATTGGAGATTGCCAACAAAGGCTACCGGAGAGCAATCAAAGAGAACAAGGAAATCGCCTTGGGAGTCAACATCATCAATGGCAAAGTAACTTACAAAGGCGTTTCGGATGCCTTTGGTTTGCCCTTGGTGCCGCTGAATCAAATCATCAACTGATCGGCCCGGTGAGCATTCTTGCGTACCATATGGTGGACCCTCGATTTGATTGGGGCGTCACACGAGTGACGCCCAATCAGTTTAGAAGGCAGGTGAAACACGCATTGAGGCGAGGGTTCACTTTTCGTACCTTGTCGGATTATCTGCAGGGCGAGGGTCACCACGGCGCCGGAAAACAGGTGGCATTCAGCTTTGACGATGGCTTTGAATCAGTATACCGTCATGCTTTTCCGGTGATGCGGGAACACGGCCTCCCGGCTACGGTCTTTTTGTGCGCCGGATACATGGGCCAATTCAACACCTGGGATCACAACCTCGGTTGGCGGCGATTTGCTCACCTTGATTGGAACCAGGCTGCCGAGCTCGTTCAAGCAGGATGGGAAATCGGCTCGCACGGAATGACGCATAGAGATCTAACCAGGTTGTCGGACTCTGATTTGGAAACAGAATTAGCTTTGTCTAAGGCAATCATCGAGCGGCGACTGGGTGTTCAAGTCAAATTGATCTCTTACCCGTTCGGCAACGTCGATCAGCGAGTCTGGCAGGCGTGCAAAGAAGCCGGCTATCAGGCCGGATTTGTCATGGGACGTCAGTACAAAGATGTTTCAGATGAGTTTTCTATCCGGCGGCAAGGTGTTTATCTCTTTGATTGCTTGCTCTCATATCATCAGAAACTGCTTGCAAAAAATGAATGGTTTTTTAGTTTTGTCCAGCAACTGATGGATTTCTGTTCCGATGGCACGGTACTGGTGACACAAGGATTTTCGCTGCGCAAAAATAGAACTTGATTATTGAGTCAATTATCCTTATTTTCGGGCCGCGAAGAAAAGGAAAAGCTTCCGGCAGGAGAGCGGATGGAAGAGAAAGCAATCAAGAGACTTTACTATTCCATCACTGAGGTGAGTCGCATTACCGATCTCAAACCGTATGTGCTACGATATTGGGAAACGGAGTTTGCGGACTTGAGGCCGGCCAAGAATCGCGCTGGCAACCGCATCTACAAAAAGAGCGATATTCGCCTTGTCTTTTTGATCAAGCGACTGCTGTACCAGGAGAAATATACCATCGAAGGCGCCCGGCAACGGATGGCGCAGATGCACAAGGTGAACGATAGGCAGCTCAATTTATCGCTGAATGAGTTCATTTGGGATAACCTGTTGGAGGAAATTCGGCAAGGCTTGCGAGACTTGCTGGAGGTCTTGAATAACAAAAGGTCAAACCAATAATCGGGGCGTAGCGCAGTCCGGTTAGCGCACTTGACTGGGGGTCAAGGGGTCGCAGGTTCGAATCCCGCCGCCCCGACGATTATTAACCACCCTCTAAAAGCCACTTGACTTTAGCCCTTGTTTGCCAAGGGTTCGTCAAGTGGCTTTGTTTTGCCCGCCGTTTGGCCAGGTCTCGCCGTAGTCTGATTTTTCCATCTATCTTTTAGCATAATCGGCTATCTTGCTTTGGGGAAATAGCGGCCCATGCCGAGGCATGAGGCTGAGATACGCAAGGACGCTAAAGCGCCCTATAATATTGCGCATTAAATTGTTGTTCTTTTGGCAAGATTTTGTAGGACAAGATGGCATCTTGTCCTACCGCCAAATGCACCTTTGGTGCGCTAAGGGTATAATGGAGATGGCCGGCACCATTTATGATGCTTACATTGGATTGGCCTGCGTGGTTCACCATCCGGTGAAGTGTAGCTTGATCTTGGTAACGCTGGATGCTGATGCTACCGGAGTTATTTGTAGATTTGCCATTTTTTTGCTTGCTATTTTTGATAAATCCTTTAGATTGTTTGTGTCTTCACAGTCTCTTATAATTTGCGGCTTCATGTTGGGAAGGGGTATTGCGATATGAAACGCTATTTGGGTTTAGGCAGGGGAAGTGAGACAGTTTTCCCTTCAATTAACAATTCTCCCATTGTTCCAAAATATAGATACTTTTTTTAGGTCCAATTAGGCTGGCTCTTAAGATTTGATAGCCATTTGTCCTTGTCGTTCCGGCATTATTGATCCAATCACTCTAGTTTCTGCGTATTTGTAAGACTTTGAACGCTCCGTTTGAATCGCGGTAATTTTTGGTTGTGACGGTCAAAGTTGTTTAGGAGCAGATAGCAATAGGCCAGCCGCGGGTCATTCGAAGTGTCTTTTAGATTCCAGTGTTTCACTGGAGCTTGGTGCTGCCAGTGTTGACGTCCCTGGCGCTTGCGGAAGATCCGTGGAAAGCCCTGAGCGAGCAACGGCACCTGCGCCAACGCCAGGCTTACCTGCGAAAGCGTGAATTTGTCGAGCGCGAGGTGGTCGAGCTGCTGGTGCGCGGAATCCGGTGCAGGACTTTAACATTCAACTTGTCGGCCAGCTTTTGCGCGGCGGCAAAATCGTGGATGGCGTTAAAGGCATTATCGAGCATCGAAAAACCCATGCCCTTGCGCCGCATTTCCGACGCCAGCCAGTTATGACCGTTGCAATAAAACTGCAGACGAAACGGCGCATAGGTGGGAACGCGCAAATAGCAGAGGCCAAGCGTGTCGTCGATGAAGTAAAAGTAGTAATGCAGACACTGTGACAGCTTTTGCTTGACGAATGTCCGGTGCGTCTTTTTATCATGCCATGGCTGGTAACAAAAGCAGCCTTCCAGGGTGGAGATGATATGAACCAACCCCGGATGATCGCCGCGTTCCTCGAGCCGTTTTTTGACGATGGATTCTTTGCGGTGTTTTTTCTTGTGAATGTACTCGATTTCAATATCGGTTTCGGCCGCTATTTTTTGGGTATTCTCTATCAGTTTTTGGCGAAGCTCATTGACTTTTGTCTTATAGTCAAAGATGCGAATGTTGTGGGCATACAGCCAGGCGGTCATGCCCTGCGGATAGCAGATATTCGGCAAAGTGCCGGTGATAACGATGCGATCAAAACATTCCAGCACGCCGGCGATGAGCTTGTTAAAGCGTTCGGTCAATAATTCCATAATCTTCTCCAGAACAAAACCATATCTAAAGAAAATAGAACAATTCATTCACAAGCTTATAATCCTGTTTGGTTCCGGCTTGTCCGGGCTAGGAATACCGTATTTAATCATTACAGCGTTTAAGGCAAGCTTTCGCAAGCCGGGCTGGTATTTAGCTTTCTAGCGGGTGATTTTCGCGACGTGCCCTCCATCGATGAGGTCGACGTGAGTGGCTACGCCGGTCAAATAGGCGATCAAATTCGCATTCGCGCCCATGATGATTTCATGGTGACCGGTGTCAGCCTGAGCTTGACGCAGGCGGACGGGCAGACCATCGAAAGCGGTGAGGGGGTGGAAACTCCGCCCAAGAGCGGGCAGTGGATTTGTGTCCCTATGAGCGCAGCTGCCAGCACGACAGTGCGCATAGCCCTCTCGCTGGTGGAAAGACCACGAGTACATACATAGCGGTGGTGATACAGGTGCTGGTTCGTGGGCAGGTAAGTTATTGTGATGTTTTTTGGCTTCCTGATACAGTAATAATAAGACCTTTAACAAACAACATGAAAAAAGGAGACAATCATGGCAAAAGTATTGCTTGCCCTGGACACTGATCAAATCAAACGCTATGTTTTTGCAACTGGCAAGCTTAAGGAAATCCGTGGCGCCAGTAGCATATTAGATGAATTGAACAGAACAGAGATGGCTAATCAAATCACAGGAACAAAAATTTATGCTCATGGCGGTTCCGGCCTCTTCGTCGTTAATAGTTTGGCTGAGGCAGAAAAAGCCACGCAAAGAGTAAAACGACTTTACGCAGAGAACACGGCAGGTGCCGTATCGATTTCGGCAGTGACTGTTGAACTTCAGCAGAACTTTGATAAAAATAAGACCGATATTCGACCTTACTGGAAATTGCTTGCGCGCAAGCTTGATCTCATCAAGATGCAGAAAACAACGCCGCACACAATTTTGACTTTTCCCTATTTTCGGCATTGCGATTCGTGTGGTGAGTACAACGCCAAACAAATTGATGAAGACGAAATCGTTTGCCCGGTTTGCATGAAGAAACGAGAAAAAAATTATGAAATTCGAAATGAGGCAATTCGACAAAAGAAACCGTTGCCCCAGACTTTCGAAGATATTGGAGAATTCTCAAGGCCTGAAGGTTACTTTGCCTTGCTTTATGCCGATGGCGACGGTTTCGGAACAGAAATCGAAAAGAATTGCCGAACGCTCTGCGAGATTGGGAAGTTTGCTACAGCGGTCGACAGGGCTCTGCGTAAATCAGCCGACACAGCAACCAAGAAATTGAGACTGTCGAGTAACTCATTTGATACGCTCTTACAAGGCGGGGATGACTTGGTGATAGCCCTTCCTGCGCAATATGCATTAGAGGCCGCGTCCGAAATAGTGACAGGCTTTCGCAAAAGAATCCGGAAGTATTTGAAGAAAGAGCTTACGATTTCAGCCGCAGTGGTCTGGGCTCATGACAAATTCCCATTTGCAAATTTTTTGCATTTGACGGAGAGCACACTCAGGTTTGCCAAGACTGACGGCGTGAAACGCGGCCAGCGAGGACTCATCAATTTTCTCGTCGTCTCAAATGCCAATCATCTCGACTTCGAAAAGTTTTATAAGCGCGAATTGATAACGAAAGGCCCGGTGAAAATCGTCCGAACGCTTCGACCTTATACTCCTGATGCATTGAATGAACTTCTGAAAGCTCGCAGGAACGACAAAGTTGCGAAGGCTCCCAGGAGCAAGATTCAACAATTGCGCCAAGCCGTTTTCCGCCAGAGCTTTCAACAAGCCAATTTAGATGCTATTATGGCGCTTTCACATTGGCGCGATGAGGAACGGAGGAAGTTTTTCATGCAGTTGCCAACACAACTTTTGCCAGATGCGCAAAATCGAGTTTTTCCTTGGGTCATAAGAGATGAGGAGTATCGAACACCGTTTGCGGATCTAGCTGAAATTTTTGACTTCACAGAAGGAGAATCCGATGCCGCTGAAAACGAATCACATTAACTTGCAATACACTCTTTCGATGGACTCGGCTTTTCACTTTGGCACGGGCTTGCGTAAGGGAATGGTGCATCGTAGTGTAGCACTGGATAACGATGGCTATCTTTATATTCCCGGTTCTACACTTAAAGGCACTTTGCGCAATCAACTTTATGACTTGCAACGCGCCTTGTTTCCATTTCAAGAATGGTCCAAAGATCGTCGCCAAGATCCGCATCGTGGGGCAGATGATTTGATAGAATTCAAAACAAAAACAAATCTCGCTCATTTTGATTTCACGCATTTGATCTTCGGCACGCGATTTATGCCTTGTACTTTATTTTTCGATGATGCTCGTTTGATTAAAAGCGACAAGGATTACTTCGACGGCCCCAATGAGCATGATAGAGAGAACTTGACAAAGCCACAAACAACTGGCATTGCAAAAAGCGATGAGATCGAAGAAGTACGGCATAACAAAGAATATCTCTCGAAGCAAACTTCCGTTCGCACACAAGTTTATATCTCTCGTTTGACTCGAATTGCTGAAAGCGGAATGCTTTTCACCAATGAATTCGGTTTACGCGAATTGCGGTTTGATGGCCGTATTTATGGCCGCCTCTCAGGCGTGCCTGTGCCGACAGTGGAAGTCAACTATACTTATTCATTGGTGATGCTTCTTGCTGCCATGAAAGCTTTGAGCCGGTTGGGTGGAAACAAATCGACGGGCGGTGGCGAGGTGAAATGTTCCAGCCTCACACTTACTGTCGATGAGATTTCTGCTGATTCTGACACTGTCTTGAATGTATTGACTGATCTTGAATATTACCCGCTGGCGCTGGAGGAGGTGCAGCTATGAGCTTAGTTCACGTGAACATGACGGCCAAAACACCTTTGTCTTTCAGAAAAGGACGTGATCTTGCCCAAGCAGAAACGCTGGACTATGTGCCTGGCAATGCTCTATTAGGCGCACTGGCAGAAATTCATCTTTCTTCTGACAGCGCTCCAAACCAGTTCGCTGATTTTTTTCTCTCGGGCGCCGTCCAGTATGCCAATTTGTATCCGGCAAATTTCCATCCCGAGGTTTTGCAAAGTGCTGAGTTGCCGGTGTTGCCGTTGCCGCTTACCGCACGTTCGTGCAAACGTTTCTCCGGTTTTCGCTTTGACGCTGAGGAAGAAATTCATCATGGCGTGACTGATGCGCTTATTCCGCTGCTGCTATTTTCATTAGACGGCAAGAAGAATCACGATATAGTGGAACCCGTCAGTTATTGTCCGGTGTGTGCTGATCGTCGTGTTGATCGTCAAGAGCCACTTACGCATTTCTTAGGCTACTATCGCTGCGGTCCGCGCGTTGAGCAGATTGGCCGCAGCGATACCAAGGATAATCATGGTTTGCGAACGCGCACGGGAATCAATTACGAAACCCGCACGGCTGCGCAAGGCATTTTCTATAGCCGCGAGGTTCTCCTAGAGGGTAGTCAATTCTATGGCGCATATCGAGTTAACGACAGCATTCAATCTTCTTGGGAGAGTTTTGTTGTCGAAAAAGCGAGTAAAGAAAAACAGATACGCGTTGGTAACAATCGCTCGCGCGGCTTTGGTTTGGTTGAGCTTAATTTGGATACGATGGCCGCAGAAACGAATGCCATGATCGAGACTCGTGTGCGAAAATTCAACGAAGCTTTGCAAGCCCGAGCCAAAGAACATGCGGTGAATCTCGACACCAAACTCTATGTTCCAATTACGCTCACAAGTGATGCGATTCTCTATGACAATTTATTGCGTCCTCGCCTCAATTTGGATGAAGAATATTTGTCAAATCGTCTCGGTCTCGCTGGCAGCCAGGTGGCCCTGCAGATTACTGGTGTGCGCCGGATTACGGGCTGGAGCGTGGTGTGGCGAATGCCCAAGCCAGATGATCTCGCCCTAACTATGGGGTCGGTTTTTGTTCTCGCGCTCCCAGAGGATTCACCCCAGGTTATTGATCAACTCCGCATGCTCCAGGAAGCAGGCATAGGCAGTCGGCGTTGTGAGGGTTTTGGACAATTACGAGTTGCGAGTGAATTTCATTACGAACACTTCGAAGTAGAAGGAGGTTTTCGATGACTAACCGGATGAAAATAATTCATGAAGTTGCAGGCGCGGCCGACAAAGAGGATTTCTATGGTCGGGCTTGCAAATTTGGCGGGCTTGCCGCTCAAGTTATTGGGGAAGATAAGCGCGCCCAAATCACAGGGCTTGAGGGTGTAGCCAACGACTCGATGAAGGTCACCGATGTTTTTAATTACATCAAAACCCGTACTGCCAGACAACGGGAATGGCGTGAACAAAATTTCGGATTTGACCTGTTGGCTTATCTCGAAAAAGATATGGGAAGCAAACGAAACGAATTAATTGGCAAGCTTGCCATTGCTCGCGACACCCAAGAAAGTCAGGAAGTTTACATTTTGCTTATTCGCGAATTTGTACGACAATTGGCGGCGCAGTATGAGTTTGCCCTACTCAACATGGAGGGTGACTAAATGGAACTCGATACGACTACAAAAAAACAACTCCAACTTTTGTGCGATACGGTATTGTATGCCGATGCCCAAAATTTTTTGAAAGAGCATCGCCCGCCGGACAACAACCAATTGAACGGGCTGTTGGCTTATGCTCGAAACGCAAAAACCTTGGCTAGCTATGTTGCCCGCCAACGTGAGCGCAATTGGGGTGAAGGGTACAAGGGGCATTATTCCGCTTTCTTTGGGGCGCTGGATAGAGCGCTGCGCAGCCTAAAAGAACTGACGCCTGCAACAAACCCCTCAACTGGTGAAAAATTTTCGAAGAAGGAAGCACAAGCTGCGTTGGATATTTTAAGCCGCGAGTTCATCCATCATTTAGTCGCACATGCGCTTTTCTTGTCCAAGAAATCTTGAATATGCAAAGACTAAAAGATAAACATGGGAGAAAAATTATGTTTGGTTATCAAAAACGCTATTGTTTTACCGGCCAGCTTCATCTCAAAACCGCCCTGCACATTGGCGGCGGCGAAAGCGCTTTGGGCGCTAGCAACCAACCGATTGTGCGTCAGCCGGATGGCAAGCCTTTTATTCCAGGCTCCAGTTTTAAGGGTGCTTTTCGAAGTACGGTTGAGAAACTTGCCGCTACCGCTGGTGTATGGAGTTGCGGTTTGATTGAGGGTGAAGGCTGCATTGGTACACGCGGCAAAGAACAAAATAATTTTGATGAGTCTCGTCGGAAAGCCATGGCAGCAGGCAAACAGTTTGTTGTGTCCGAAAAATCAAAAGGAAAATTATGCTATACCTGTCAGCTTTTTGGCTGGAAGGACAATGCCAGCAAATTTTACGTGAACGATTTGTCATTGATTGGAGAGGACATTGTAACCCAACGCCGTGATGGCGTTGCGATCAACCGTGATAGCGAACGTGCCGAAGACAAGTTGAAATACGACTATGAGGTTGTACCCCCTACGCTCCAATTCAAATGTGAACTTTGGCTGGAAAATCCAATGGACGTCGATTTGGGTCTTGTCTGTTTGGGCCTTTCAGAATTTTGTTCCGGCTTTGCCGGCATCGGCGGCAAACGGTCGCGCGGTCTCGGCAATTGCGAGCTGCGTAATTTGTCCATCTATGAATTCAATCTGGAGGAAGCCAAATTGGAAGATCGAGGCAAAATTCTCCAGAAATATTTGCTTGGCGAGAAACTCGATGAAAAAATGACGCGCATTCCAGACGCAAATAAATTTATTGCTGACCATATTAAGGCTTTGCTCATCAATCCTAATTTAGCAAAGCCGAAGCTGAAAGGAGAGAAAGCTCATGCTTAAAAAGCTTGTAAATGAAGCGCGGTTTAAAATGATCATTACCGCAAGTGGGCCGCTGCTCGTCAAGTCCGGTCACCCGACTTTGATCGGCCCGGATATGACGCCCGTGCTCACTTTCCGTCATGGTGAATCGCAGGTTTATTTGCCCGGCTCCTCGCTGAAAGGCGTCTTTCGCAGCCATGTCGAAAAAGTGATTAGGACGATTCGACAAGGCGTTGTTTGCGATCCTTTTTTAACCAAGAAAAAAGCGAAAGAACAGAACTTCCCCTTGGATGAACTAAGTTGCGGTGATTTGTTTACTGATCGTGAGAGGGCGAAAGAAGGGTCTGTGACCAGCGAAATTGCTTACAACGAGTCCTGCCCAGCCTGCCGTCTTTTTGGCTCAACCCATTTCATAGGTCGCGTGAGTATCGGCGACGCTTACCTCGTGGATGAATCTGATCCCATGCCAACCGAAACTCGCGATGGCGTTGGCATCGATCGGCTGACCGGCGGCGCGGCAGACAAAGCCAAATTCGATCTCGAAGTAATTTCATCCGGAACGGCTTTTAGCTGCGACGTGCTGCTGCGTAATTTTGAATGTTGGCAACTCGGCGCGTTGCTCTTGGTTCTCCAGGACATGAATGACGGTTTGGTCTTCGTCGGCTCCGGCAAATCGCGTGGCTTGGGGGCTGTGAAAGCGGAGGTGCCTGAAATCACAATTGCTCATATCGGCAAAACTTCGGATCGAGCTTCTAGTTCGATTTGGGGATTGGGAAAATTTTTGGAGAAAGAAACGCTGAACTACGGTACGTGGCCGGATGACCTGCTGCAACTTGAACAAGCGCCAGCCCCGATCACACGAAGCATACGGCAGCTCCAAACTTTTTCAAGTACGGCATTGAGTGAATTGCAGGCCAAAGCGATTGACGCATTCCTCAAACGAATGCAGTCTTATCCGGAACATAATGCAGGAGGGAGCGCATGAACGAATATCTCGCATTTGGCTTTCTTCCCACTCTGAGCGAAGTCGTCAAAGCCATTCCATGGAGTGACAAAGCCGTGATGTGGCTGGAAACCGCGCTTGATCATTTTCTCAGTGATGAGGAGCGTGAAAATGGCTTGCGCTTTGAGGTGTACAGGCCCAACGAGCCATTTGATTATTGGCCTCATGGTTGCATTTTTGATGACACTGCCGAGATCAAATGGGACAAAGACGGAAGCCAATTTCATGTGGTCTATTGTGGCCGTACCAATCCGCCGGCCAACCTGCAACAATATGCAAG
>DYKH01000108.1:0-13595 GCA_020722685.1 Caldithrix sp.
AAAGACTTTCGCGTCCATAACGTCGGCACCCTGTGGACGATGGTGACCAACTATGGCTCTTATGGCGATCCCAACTCTTCCGTGCCGTCCATGGATTGGCCGGGCGGGAGCGAGACCTATTATCTTTGGGAGGGTCGTTTTTGGATTGGAGCAATCGTAGATGGCGAAAAGTTGGTATCCCATGCCGACTATGGCAACTATGAGTTTTACCCCACAGAAGGGACGACCTTTGAATTCGGTCCCGGCAAGTCCATTCAGGATCATTATGTAGTCTATGACGACTTGTATTCCATTGCCGGGCATACCCCTATGGGCCTCGAAATCCACGAGCGCGGCCTGACCTGGAGCATGGGGGACTATGATGATTTCATTATTTATGAATACGAAATCATTAATGTAGGCGACAAAACCCTGAACAATGTCTTCCTTGGCTGGATATATGATTGCGACGTGGCGCAACTCGCCGATCCTTCCGATCCGCACATCGACGATTTGGTTGACTATGATGGATATGACGCGGATGATACCGACACCGATGTCGCAGATTGGGTCGATCCTTTAGACTTGGATGCAGATGGCCTGCTTGGTTACGACGAGTGGGGCTGGCCTTATGGGTATCCGCTCTTGCAGAGCGGTGCGCCCACCAACCCCAACTACGATCCGTCGAAGATCGAGCCGGATGGATTTTACGACGAATGGCAAGTTTGGCTGGACGACAACGGTCCGGAGCTGCATTGGCAAACCGGTACAAATCCGGCCGGCGCGCCAGCCGGCGCAGTAGCCGTGCTCAACGGCAAAACCCTCCATGGTTGGCTGATCCCCCGCAATACCTCCTATATCTATGACGCTGACTACCCGCAGTCGGCTGAGAACGACATTGGCGAACGGGGTTCCACGCAGCCGATTCCGGGCTTTATCGGCGGACGCCTCATCTATTCCGATATCATCAAGAAAAGCGATGTCTTTCCCTACTTGACGACGCCGGAAGACACGATGCTGCGACCCTACGCACACCAGTGGTGGAACTGGGAAAGCGACCCGGGTGACGATATTGAAAAGTATGATTACTTGGCCGCGCAGCATGCTGCCTCCACCCAGTATGGCAAGCACTATAATTTTCTGCCAAACCCGTTCGACATCAACGCGCCGACCTTTGATTATCGTTGGTTGACCTCGACAGGGCCGTTCAACAATTTCGCTCCGGGCGATAAAATCCGCGCTGTTTATGCTTCCGGCGTTGGCCTTGGGCCCATGGGGATGCGGGAGAATTTGGATAATGCTCTCAAAGCCTATTATGCCGGCAGCCGTCGTAGTGATCCCTACAATCCAACGGCTCCGGATGAAGACGTTCATTATGCGCTACCTATCCCGCCGCCCATTCCAAACTTGACCTACACACCGTTGGATGGCGGTGCTCGGTTGGCTTGGGACAATTTGGCGGAAACGACCGTGGATGCCATGTTGGGCCGCCCGGATTTTGAAGGCTACAAAGTATACCGCTCTTTGTACAACCCCAGTAATTGGGAGCTCGTCGCTGCTTTCGATAACGTTGCTGCAGAGGTCTTGGTCACCAATACCGAGGGCACTGTTGTCAATGCCAAGCGTGATCCCAGTTCGGGTGCAGAAGTGCCGTATGGAGATCCTCGCTGGGAGCAGCTTGGCGCTGAGAACTATATCAAAGTCGACCTGCCGGACGTCACCCACAGTTATGATGACAGGGGGGGTACTTTCCTTGGGCGGCAAATCTCCAAGCCGATCAACGGTCTGCAGTACTTTTACGCCGTAGTTGCCTATGATCCGTATAAAGCAGCCACCGAGGATCAACCCGAGCTGTTGCCGCAGGAATCGGCAAAGAGCAACTATATGAAGGATGCTTCTACCGGTGCGCCGCTTCCGGTCATCCCAACGAGAATGTATACGGAGCAGGACAAGGCCAACTTTGCCATGAGCAGCATCAACGTGGTTCCCAATCCCTACAAGGGAACGGCTCTGTTCGAGTCCCGCTATGAAGATAAGATTCGTTTTACCAATCTGCCCCCTGCTTGCAAGATTTCCATATTCACCATAACCGGGGATCTTGTTGATACGATCTACCACAACACCGGTACGGATTCGGAGATTTGGAATCTCATCTCGCGCAACAACCAGAAGGCAGTGAGCGGCTTGTACGTCTATGTGGTCGAGACTGAGCAGCCCAGTTATAAAAAGTTCGTGGGCAAATTTGTGATTATTCGATAGGGCAAGGAGGCTGATAGAATGAAGAATCTCTCCGTTTATATATTCGTGATCGCTCTGTGGGCATGTGGAGCGGGCTATGCCCAAGAATTTGCCAAGGTCGGCACGGCAGGTGCACAATTCTTAAAGATCGGCGTTGGCTCTCGCGGCGTCGCCATGGGCGAAGCCTACGATGCAGTGGTGAACGACGCTTCCGCTATCTTTTGGAATCCGGCAGGCCTGGCGGCCGTGCAAAGAAACAGCGCCGTTTTTAGTCACGCCAATTGGATCGCCGATATCAAGTATGAGGCGGCCGCCATTGCCCACAATCTCTCTAACATTGGTGTTGTTGGCTTGAGCTTCGCTTATCTCACCTCCGGCGACATGATGGAGACAACTGTGGAAATGCAGCAGGGAACCGGGCGCACTTTTGCCGCCACGGACCTGATGATCGGCGCTTCGTTTGCGCGCATGCTGACCGATCGCTTCAGCATTGGTGGGAATGTCAAGTACGTGGAAGAAAAGCTGGCCGAGGAAAAAGCCACTGCCTGGGGCATCGATATTGGAACGCTGTATTGGACCGGCTTCAAGTCGCTCCGGCTTGGCATGTCCATCCGCAACTTTGGTCCGGAACTGCAATTCGCAGGAACCTACCAGGACTATGATAACGGTAACTGGGTCGTTGATGCGACCACGGGCAAACCAGAACAGAAAAAGTACCTGCCCTACCACATGCCGATGACCTTCAGGGTTAGTCTTGCCTATGACTTGGTGCAAAAGGAAAATACGTATCTGACGCTGGCGACCGACCTAGCTCATCCCAACGACAACGTCGAAAGACTGAATGTTGGCGCCGAGTTGAAAATGATGAAAGTTCTTGCCCTGCGCCTCGGCTTCACGGGCCTAGTGGGAATTATGAAGCGTGAAGACCAAGAGACCGAGGGAGTCGATACTGCGAATGAGGTGACCTATAGCATTCACAACTACACCCAGAATCTGAGTGCCGGTGTGGGATTGAACATGGATCTTAAAGGTCTTGGCAGTTACCAGTTCGATTACGCCTATTCCGATTTCGGCGTCTTGGATTGGGCGCATCGGATGTCATTAACTATTTGCTTTTAGCAGGCCGGCATGGAGGATGCAGTTGCTACCAAGGCACAAGGACACCAAGAAATGACTTGGTGGCCGGAAAATTTCTGCAAATTATACAAGACTATTCTTGAATTCGCAAAGTTAGGAGGAGTTCTATGAGGAGATCGGGAGGAAGTTATCTTCTGTCAGTTTTGCTGGCGATCGGCTTTCTGGCTGTCGGCCCGGAAGTCTCTTTAGCCGCAGCCCCGAAAGTGCTCTCCGCCAAATATGTCGATGCCGATAATATCTTGGAGATTGTTTTCGATCAACCGGTTTATAATGATTCTCTCCATGTAATGCGCTCCGGCATTACTTTAGATGGTGATGATGGCGGCGAAAATCCGGATTTTACTCTGACCGGTGGGGTTCTTTCCGGCAACCCTGCCTTGACCGCCACGATCCAGATTCGCCTGACATTTGCGAATCAGCAGGTTATCGAAACGATGGTCGATAAGGAATCCCTAAAGCTTTTGCTCGGCAGTAATGTATTTTTGAATGCGAACATGGAAGGCAACGCCGCAGTGAGTGGCGATCAGGCCGTTCCTGTTACCTACGTTGCGGATGCCGCAGCGCCCAAAGTGACCAGCGCTGCCTATGACGCTGGCACCAATGTCTTGACCATTCAATTCGATGGCGCCGTGAACGGTCGTCAAGTCGAGTTGACCAAAATCGCTTTCGACGACGACCATGGCGGCAGCAAACAGGACGTGAAATTCAACAGCATTAACGAGCGAGTGGAAACTGCAACGCTTTCGGCGACGATGAGAATATCATTCAATCCCCGGCATCAGCAAACAATCGAAAGCATGGACTTGGCTAATCTGACTCTGACGTTGCAGCCATTTGCCTTCGTTACCAGTCAGGGAAATACTGCCAAGGCGACTGATGATTCATACGTGGTGAATGTTTCCTCATCTCCCGACAATAAGCCGACGATGTTGCGATCGGCTTCATACGACGCCGTCGAAAACAATTTGCGGTTGTTTTTCAACGAAAAGGTTCTCACCACCTACCGCGAAGAATCTGCGGTCAATTTCAAAGGTATCGCCGTTCACAATCCGGCCAATTCCGAAGTAGCGAGGCTGTCGGGCGCGGCTGCCATCTCCGTCACGGCGGACACGCAAATGGTAATCATGGTGTTGCCGGCGGATCAGCGGCTCATCGAGAATCTCACCGACAAGTCCGGCTTAAAAGTGACGGTGGATGCATTTGCGATTCTGGATGAGTCGGGGAACGGCATTCGGGCTTATGCTTTGGAGGACAATATTCAAGTCGCTTACACCGAAGAATCGGGAAGCGACGCTCCCACCATCACCGCAGCCGAGTACAACGCCGGGACCAACATTCTAACCCTCACCTTTGGCAACATCAGCGCCAAGACCCGCGGCATCGATACTACCAATGTGAACCTCACCGGCGTCGAGCTGGACGACGACAACGGCGGCGCCAACGCCAACGTCGTGCTGAGCGGCGGCAAGATCAAAGGCATCAAGTCCGGCGTGCCGGCCTTTATTCGGTCTCTGGAGATCACCCTGGTCGCGGATGACGAAGCCAAAGTGGAAAGTTTTGCCAACAAGAATCAAATCAGCATCGGCGTGGATCCGCTCAGCTTTTTCTTTGAAAGCTATACCAAAACCAAGAATGGCAACCATAGGATCGATATTGGCCAAATAGCCGTGGCGTATCAAGCAGACGCGACCGCCCCGCAGCTTCTTTCGGCAAGATATGATTTCAAAGACAAGATTCTTGGCTTGACGTTTGACAAGCTGGTGAGCGTGAGCACCTTTGACCCGAAGACAATAGGCTTTGGCGGAGTTTCGCTGACTGGCGGTTCGCTACAAGAGCGGTCACCTTCTCCCTCCCTGCATGTGGCCGTGTCGGCTCAGGATCAAGCTTCTATTGAAGCGCTTTCCATGGTTACCAAAGCTGCGCCGACGATTTCCTTGGCAGCTGGTGCGGCGAAGAATTTGGACGGCATCGGCAATCAGCAGATCGCCTACCAAGACGGTGACCTTACCCCAACTGGAACAACGATCATGGTCGGCTACGGACGTAGCTTCTGGGATAAGAGCTACGAGCTTTTCCCGACTGTGGATCAACTCGTTCCCGCCTCGTTGCGAGCCGTGGGTGAGCATTCCTATTTTTATATCGCTGATGATCAATGGCGCGTCAATGTAACACCGGAGGATGTCTCGGCCTTGCAGACGGCATTCGAATCGAGCACACCGGCCGATGCGAGCAAAGGCATCTATCAGCTTTGTCGCGAGACGTTCGGTCAGGAACCGAATACGGACAATGATGCTCGCATCTATATTTTGCTGCTTAATCTACGGGATGAGTTCGAAAGGGCTAGCGGTGACGCATCAGCGGACATACCAAAAGCCGGCGCTTTTGAAGCTCGCAATGAACAAAAGATTGCCGATAATCCGCATTCCAACGAAGTGGATATGATTTATGTGGATTCGTATCCAATCATCAAGGCCGGCTACGCCCCCAAGGTCATTGCGACTTATTTTACCAACATGATCATGCAGCATACGGATGCAAATGAGGAACCGTGGTTGAACGAGGGCATGGCGGCTCTGGCCCAAGATATTTGCGGCTTCGGCTATTCGAATTTCCGTTATCCCTCCGAACTGCCTCTGATTCCAGCGAACAGCCCGCTCACACTGTGGACCGGCTGGACGGGCGGGCACCCGGGAACGGATATCAACGAGAGAAACCGGGTCTACCTCTTTTTCCGCTACATCTACGAGCAGTACGGTGGTGCTGCGACCATCGCTGCGATCGCTGCTGAGTTGGAAAACGGTATCGCCTCCGTGGACAAGGTTTTGTCCAGCAAAGGCGTGGCTGATCTCACCACCTGGTCCGTCCTTTATGATCTGGCCGCCGCCTGCCTTGCCGACGTGCAGGACGATGTCACCTACGGCAACAGGTACGGAATTGCCTCCACCAATCTGCGCAGTCCTACTATTGTGGAAATAACTTTCAAGACCAACGAGTTTGTGGGCTCGGTTACGCAATGGTCTTTGGTGTATAATCTGATCAAAGCCGCGAACAATCCCGGTAAGGTCAATTTCAACGGCGACGACAATGCCAAGTTCAGGGTGCGGGTGGTCGCTTTGTCGCCGTTGACCATTAGAGAAGTCACACTGGATGAGAAAAACGAAGCGCAGATCGATCTATCGATGGGAGATCGACCGGTGTATTTGGTAGTCACCCGCAAAGACGTCGGGCCGGCGGGCATAGCTTCTTACGTGGTGAGTAAAGATCTCGCTGCCCCTACCTACGTCGAATTGCGAGTGTTCCAGAATCCGTCGGTCAACAAGCTGATAGATTTCCATGTCCTTGCTTCGGAGAGGCTGTACGGCGACGTGCCGCCCACCGAAGGCCCGGTATTGACCGCCAAAACCGGAACGTCTGAAGTCAAATACGTGGCGGCGTTGGAGTACTCGAACGCAAAGACCAGCGTGTTCAATTACAAGGCCAGTGTGGAAATACGCGACAGCGGAGATTATACCTTTTCCTTGAGCGGACAAGATGCGGGAGGGAGTGACTTTCCTACTCAACAAGTGACGGCCAAGGTGCAGAAGATCGTCGCGACAAATGGCGGTTTGCTTTCCGAGCCTACGACCTCCGCCACGCTGGAAATTCCGGCCAATGCCTTGAGCAAAGACGCATTATTGACTGCCATCGCTTCTCCGGATGGCAAAGCAGTCACCTTTGGTCCGTCATCAGCGGCTTTGTCTGCAAAAGCGCGCCTCACTATGCCCTATGAGGGTCCCGACGACGCGACCAAAATTGGGATTTGCCGGTTAGAAGACAATCAATGGGTCTATGTGGGTGGAACAATTGATCGCAAGAACAAGACGATCAGCGTCAGGACCGATCGTTTGGGTGAGTTTAGTGTTCAGTCCGGCGAATTTGATCCCAGCGAAGGCGAAGTTGTCGTGCCCGAAAAATACAACCTGGCGCAAAATTATCCAAATCCCTTCAATCCGACTACGACCATTGCTTTTGATTTGCCCGAAGCCGGACAGGTAGTTATTAAGGTTTTTGATATCTTGGGAAAAGAAATCGCAATCTTGACAAATACATACCGTGAAGCCGGCTCGCACAGCATCGTGTTTGATGCGAATGAGCTGAGCACCGGCGTTTATTTCTACACCATTCAAGCCGGGTCATTTAGCATGACGCGGAAGATGATGGTGCTGAAATAAAGTGCCTAAAGTGAGCTAAAGTGACTAAAGTGCCTGAAGTGACTAAAATGACTAAAGTGCTTAAGTACTTTAGTCACTTCCTAACTTAACATCCTTTTGGAGGAAGACTCCATGACCGAAACGAAGCGCTGTTTTTTTCTTTTGATATTCAGTTTTATTTTCCTTTCATTGGCAGTCAGCGGCTGCTATCGGAAGGGTGAAAACATTCCTGTGAATCCGCCGACTGCAGAGACGCACCTGCAAGACGCCTGGAATGCGTTTGAGAACGGCAGCTATTCCGCCGCAATCGAGTCGTTCACTGCTGCCAAGGATAGGGATGCTTTGCAGGCGGAAGCTTACCTTGGCCTGGGCTGGACCTTGGCGCGGCAGTTGAGTTTTGATCATGCCATTTCCAACTTTAGAATTATGCAAGCGATCAGCCAGGACGAGGCGATGTTGCTGGATAGCTACGCAGGATTAGCGGTGTGCTATGCTGCGATGAAGGATGATGAGAATGCCATTAAACAAGCGGAAAAGGTGCTGCAACGATCGCCCTCCTATGCTTTTTCCCATGATACCTATGTCGATGCCAAGGCTTTGAACGTCATTATTGCTCGCAGCTACGTGAATCAGATGGACTACCTTTCTGCATTGGAAATTGTGGAAGGTCGGATCCAAGCCGGATTTACGACCGAGCTTTTGAATGCGGGAATACTTTTCCAGGAAAGCAAAGAATCGCCGGTGGTGGTTTCACCAAATACTCCCGTGAACGGCGAGGCTACGCTGCGCTTTACTAAGGACAAAGGCGGGGTCGCCGTGCCGTTAGAGATCGTCAAAGTGCTGGCGATTAAGAGCGCCGATGGCAGGGTCGGCTATAGTGTGGTGAGCTTCCAGCAAGGCGGCGGCGAGGTCGTCTTCAAAGGCAATCCGATACCTCAGGCAACGGATGTGATGAAAGTAGATCTGATTTATGCTGCGGACTATGGTCTCTTTTTGTCGCAGCTTTTCGAGAAAATCAAGTCCCTTCGAGGCGGGGGTTGAGGGCATGACGTCTTCAGGCGGCTGATGACAGTGGCCCCTGGTGCAGAGAAAAGGCGACAGTCTGGGGGGCCGAGGTGAGGGCGAGATCCCTCCCTCATTGTCTACGCCCATAGAGTCCGAGTCAATCAGGCCAATCCTCGAACCATGATGACGTCATGAGTGTCTTTGTGGCAAATGAATTCATTCCATTTTAGGTCCGGCTTATCAGAGTTAGGAGCATGAATGCAAACAGCAGTCAGGATGACCACCAAAGTCCAGAGCGGAGGAAAGGTAGAATTGGTCGTGCCTCAATTAAGCGCCGAGGAAACGGTAGAAGTCATTATTCTCTTCCCGTCTGATGATCTCCGTTCTCCAGGGTATGCGAAGCGATCGGTAATGGATATTTTGACTACTGCGTCAGGACACCGGATTTTTCAAACCGCAGCTGACGTCGAGCGCTATCTTCAACAGGAGCATGAGACGTGGGGAATTTAATTTTACCGCCATCAGGGTACGTGTACGTTGACGCGAATACCGTAATCTATAGTGTGGAGAAAATTGATCCTTATTGGACATTGTTGCAATCCCTGTGGCATGCGGCTCAACGGGGGCAATTTCTAGTCATAAGTAGTGAACTCATCATGTTGGAAACCTTAGTGAAGCCGCTGAAAGAACTCGACACAGTATTAGAATCTTGTTTTAGAGAATTTCTTACGGCATCAAAGGAGGTGTGACTGATCCCAATCACCTTATCGATTTTGGAACATGCCGCGTCCTTGAGAGCAAGGATGGGGCTGAGAGCCCCTGATGCAATCCATGCAGCAACTGCCTTGACAAAGCAAAAAGGCGAGATTGTCTTTGTGACAAACGATCCAAGCTTCAAGCGAATCCCTGACTTGTCAGTGATCGTATTACAAGAAATGATCTCATAGTACTGCATGAAACCTGCGGGAGGTTGCTATTAGCGGAAACGAAGCATCCTCGGTTGCGTTTGGTCTTTGAGGGTAACCTCCCGCAGGTTTTGGCTATTCTGTGTTATCAGGGAAGGCGTGTTGGGTTTCTGGTTTCAAAGCTACGAGGTGCTATGGGAAAACCAAGCAAGCGTTCATGTTGGTAAAGGTTCACAAAATGACACACTTGATGCTAAAATTTGGTTAGAGCCACAAATTGAAGTGGCGCGCGCCGGACGCACGTTGAGTCGTACTGAGCTAAACCGAGCGCTCGGAATCATCGAGCAGAATCTGGGGCGTCTATTGGAGGCTTGGAATGCTCACAAAAATAAGGCAAGCTGAAACCGTTGGTCAAACAAAACCGGCCACGCAGTGGTACGATATTCCCTATCCGGCATCGGCTTATACATTTCCCGATGAGGCGCTTTTACACGGCGTTAGATTTGATGACAACTATATACATCTGGAGTTGACGGATGGCCGAGTGCTCTCCATACCTTTATGATGGCTTCCGACACTGTACAATGCAGAGCCGGTGGAACGGGAAAAGTGTGAGATCAGTCGGGACCGCAAAATGCTTGTTTGGGGCCCCGAGAAATGTTCGATCAACGATGAAATACGGATTGATGATTATCTGCGGTCCAGAGGCGAGGGCAGAATTGCACCGTCATTGACCGCGCCCACAGAGCCTACGGTCGTATCAATGAAGAAGGTGACTTGCGTTTAAAGATATGTCGTGATTCGTTTGGTTAAGGAAATCAAAAACGCTTCAGCATATTTCCTAACTCTGCAATTCAATACTGGAGAAGTATTAAGAGTAGATTTGGAAGCTAAACTAAAAGAATGGTCTAAATCACCGGAAAGCAAGTGTAAGCAATTGCTTGATCCCGATTATTTTTGCACGGCTAAGCTTGACAAAGAAAGCGAGACAATCTTCTGGGATAATGGAATTGACTTGTGCTCCGATGTTTTGTATAGCATCGGATAGGCGAAAGCGGCTTGTACTCAACTCATCTATCCTTGAAAAAATCCTTTTCGAACACGGAGCAAATTCTTTCGTCTGCGGACGACTGATCTTAACCCTATAGTAGGTTTTAGAATTTCTATCATATTGACATTAAAAAATAGCTACGCTTGTCACAAAACCATCCGCTGAAAGGAGGTGAATTCTCCCGGTTATTGGCGTGTCGAAATCAACTCTTAGCAGTTAACTTTGGTAAGGAGAACAGAAAATGAGTTTCAAAGTTACGAGTGTGTTCACGATTGCTGTTTTGATCGCTTGCCTGGCATCCGGGAATCTTTTCGCTGCCAAGCCACAAAAAATGGCGCAGCAATACTCGGTTGCCTTGAGCATTGACGATTATGAAAATGGCTACCTATCCAAGATACAAAATAGCAATACGACGATTGCACCCACGGAAGGAACTGTAGTCGGCACTTCCAACCTTGACTATGCTACTGCATATTATGGTAGAAGCATTGCTGTGGGACCGGATGGAACCGTGCACATTGCTTGGTGCACGGCCGGTGATCCTTCCAATGAAGTGCTCTACGTCCGCTCTACCGACCAAGGCAAGACTTTCAGCGCTCCCATCGAGGTGCATGATGGTTATTACGGATACAAACCATCCCTAACCGTGCATCCTACAAATCCGTTGATTGTGTATGTCGCTTACGTCGGCTATCAAAATAGCGGCGAAATTCGCTCCATTCGCATTTCCAAATCCACCGACGGTGGCCTGACATTTGGCGCGTCCATTCCGGTTTTTGGCTCTGCTGCCAATTGCAACAATCCTGATATTATTGTGGATAATAGCGGCAATGTGCACGTCTCTTTTGACAGTTATGCCGACGATTACTCCCGTTATAATGTCTCCACGGATGGGGGCGTCACCTACCTTGCCGAACCGGAAATCGTCAACTTGGGGATGGAGGCTGCGGAATTTGGCTCCAATATATCTTTGGACAAAAACGGCAACCCGCATGTACTTTTTGGCGGGGATGGCGGCTCCAATAGCTGGGGTGACAAGAATGTGTATTGGAACTGGAGAGACATGGCCACGGGATTGTGGCAGCAAATCCCACCGGTTCAGGTTTCCGATACTGGCACCGGCACACCTTATGGATCCATGGTATTTGATTCTCAGAACGTTGGGCATCAAGTTAATGACGCTGCCGGCGCCAGCAGCCAGCGGGAAGTGCAGTACCGCACTCTAACCAACGGCACCTTTAGTGAGCCGACTGTCTTCGCATCGGATACGGATGGCGGCAGCACCTTCATGCCATCCATTGCGATCGACCAGTATGATAATCTCTATGTTTGCTATCTCGATGCACATCAAAGCGGTACGGATTTAACCGACAATTATGGCGACATCTTTACCGGCACCAACATCAGCGGAGCCTGGCAAGCCATCAATTTTACCGGCACCGGAACCGTGAATGGTTACCGGCACCCCGGCGTCGCCTATTCAGTGGTCGATTCTTTGATGCACATTGTCTACACCGGTGGGCCTGCCGGTGGTCCTTATACCATCGAGCACATTGTCGGTTATCCTTGGCCACCGGAGCCGACCATTGGAGTTAGCGGTTTGCCGGATACCTACAACACCACTGGACCCTTCAAAGTCACCGCTAAGACGGGTGACATCGATGGCGTCGTAACACAAGCGCAATTGTTTGTTTCCAAGAATGGCGAATTGGTACAAACGCTGGACATGACCCAATTGCAGAAGGATTCGTACGAAGTAAGCTTTACCGTTGCGGGCCAACCAGGTGATGTAATCAGCTACTTCGGTAAAGCGACCGATAACGATGGGAATTTCAAGGAATCTTTGCCGGTTGAATTCAACATCTTGGCCCCTTCACAGCCCAAGGCCGATATCTTGTTGGTGCACCAAAATGCCCAGATCGATACCTTCTACAAGCATATTCTCAACAAGCTTGGCTATGTTTTCGAGTTTTGGGATTATGACGCACACCATGGAATCGATGAATCGGTCACCAATTTTGGTTGGAAGACCATCCTTTTCAATGGCTGGGTGGTCGATGGTATCCCCACCAGAGGCTATGCAGGCAATCCTTTCGCTGCCTTTTTGCAGAGCGGCACAACGGAAGCACCCAAGAATCTGTTGCTCGCTTCACAAGACTATTTTTACGGCAATGGCGAAGCCGGCTCACCGACCGAGCTGACTTTTAAGGCTGGTGATTTTGCCTATGACTTTTTCCAGATCGGCACGGGCGTCAGCGATCCGGATCAGACGGCGAATGATTCCTTGATTGTCGGCGTGGCTGATGATCCTATCTCAGGCAGCTTTGCCGACGTACCCTTCGAGCTCGATCAAACGCTGGCCGCGTTCATGTACGGCGCCTCTGGCAACCCCAACTGGATCGACTGGATTGGCGCGACTGGACAGGGACAAGAAATCTTTTTTGCCGCCAACCAAGGCTTTTGCGTGGGCGTCAGCTATGATGCCGGCACGTTCAAAACCGTGAACCTGCCTTGGCTGATGGACATGGTGCTGGACTCCATGCTGATCGATACCACCTGGTACGGGACGCCGGCGCCGGAAGCCGAAACCCTGTTGCAGAACATCCTCAATTGGTTCGGCACGGGCAAGGGTGAGGGAACCGGTGTTGTCAAACAGACGGATGCCACCCCGCGAGCCTACGCGCTGGAGCAGAACTACCCCAATCCGTTCAATCCGGAGACGGCTATTCGCTTCAGTCTGCCCAAAGCTGCAAAGGTGGAGATTAGCATCTACAACGCAGTTGGGCAGAACATCCGCACCTTGGTGTCCGGCACCTTGGCAGCCGGCTCCCATGCGGCTGTTTGGGATGGCTTGGACGACTCGGGCCTGCGTGCCGCCAGTGGCGTCTACTTCTACAGCCTAAAGACCGATGCCTTCAGCAAGACGATGAAGATGTTGATGCTTAAATAGTCTATTGAATTGACGTGGAGACGCGGAGAAACCGAGATAGATTTTTCTCCGCGTCTTTGCGGTTTTCTTGTATAGAGCAATTGGCAATTGGCTGCTGGCTTCTGGCTATTGGCAATTAGCCATTGGCTTTTGGCTATTAG
>DYKH01000108.1:13695-17702 GCA_020722685.1 Caldithrix sp.
TCGGGTTATTACTATGCCCATGTACCTTCGTTGGGACTGACGACCCACGGACTAGGAATAGAAGGTGCCCAAGAGGCAGCTACCGATTTGATTCGACTTGCTGGCTGAACGAAAGGCACAAGGGTAGGCCATTTTCCCTATGCAAAAAATTGCCATGCCGGGGTAAGCAAGTTTCAACAGTAATGAACGAGAACGTTTGGGAGGAACTGCAATTCGTGCCAAATGAGCGACCAATAGTCAATGGTCAACGGTCAATAGTCAATTGTCAATTGCCAATAGCTAAAAGCCAATAGCCAATAGCTAAAGGCCAATAGCCAAAAGCCAAAAAGGAGGTGATCGCCCAGAGGAAACAAATAAAATCGGTACCTAATTCACCATTAACCGAACTACTCCTGAATTTGTGTGGAGGACCGTATGAAGAAAGGACTGTTAGTAGTAGCAATCATCGCAAGTTTCGTTCTTTCGTTTGCGCTGGTGTCGTCGGCAAGTGAGCAAGCCAATTCGGGCAAGGTTGCTCCAATTGGTGGCGTTCAGAAAGCGGCGAAACCAAACAAGAGTGCCGTTTCCAAAAGTGAAGGTGCGGCAGAAGAGCCGATTCTTTGGCAAGACACTTTTGAAGGCGAACAGCCACACTGGATTCCAGATGCAACCTGGAACCACGTGGAAGGTACGGCTGGCGGAAGAGCCTATCAACCCAAGACAAGCTGGAAACTGGTAGACACCAACAGCTCCAGCGCCACCCATAGTTGGAACGCCACGGAAAACTTGGATCAGGAACTCGATTTCTTGGTCTCGCCGGTTATTACCTTGCCGACGGAAGTGACCACCGGCGAAAAGACTAGCCCACTGAAGGGCCTGAAAATCGGGCACATGATCGATGTCGACACGCCTGATGGCGGAACCGACGCGACCAACGAGAACTGGCGATATTTTATCGGTCCGGCCGAATCTTGGTGGACCCTCTCCGGAGCGATGGTGGGCGCAGGTGCAAGTGCTCATTATCTAGATCCCACGCACGGATCTACTGATCTCCATTGGCGACAATGGTTGGTGAGTCCGGAAATCGATCTCAGCGGAGTTGCCGCTCCGATTGCATTGACGTTTACTCACAACTACAAAAACGAGAAGGAGTTCGACTATTACGCCGTTGATGTTTCCACAGATGATTTCGTTACCTACACCAGCTTGGCCCATTGGGGTGAGCTGGGTGCGAGTGGTGCTTTCGTTAATGAGAATCTCGATCTTTCGGGGTTTGCTGGGCAAAAGATAAAAATTCGTTTTGCCAGTAAGGGTGACTATGGCACTGCCGAAGGCTTCTGGGCGGTTGACGAAATTAAAGTCACCGGCCCTGGCGGCGATTTGTTCTATGATGACGGTGGTGAAGCTGGAACCACCAACATGGTGGCGGAAGGCTGGACCTCGGCACCCGGCGGGGACGCTGGTTACGGATATTTTCACAGCCTTTGCAGCACGGCCGCAGTTCCAACCCCAAGCTGGTCCGAGCTACCGATTTTTGACGTTCCCAACTTTAACACCAACTACGGCGCAGGCAGCGATGTGCGCTTGGCCGTCAGCTGGTTGTCGGATGGTGACGATCCGCAGGGTCGCGGTTTGTTCATCGACGACGTGAAATTGTACGGCGTCGGTTTGTTAGCCAAAGACATTGCTGTTGTAGCAGTGGATGGCTTACTGACCGCAGCGTTGGATAAACCGTTCGGCGTCAATATCGGCGTGGCCAACGTCGGTCTCGATTCGCTGAGTGGCGTGGTTCTCTGGACGGCGAATATCCTTGATGCCGACAGCGTGAGAGTGCATACCCTCACCAGCGGGCAGCAGCCCATCAGCAATTTCCCCTCGGATTCGATACTGTGGATCCCCACCCTCGAAGCGCGGAAGTGGGTTCCGGAAGTTCCCGGCGCTTACACCTTAGCCGTCAAAGTCGTTTTCTCTGACAATGACCCGACCAACAACGAGGCAATTTACGATGTACTAGTTCCCGGCGGTCCGTGGGCGACGCCTCTCTATCGTTGCGATTTCGAGCCGATGGCCGGCCAGACTTCGCTCGAGGATTTTGGCTGGACCGTAGAGAACGGCGGAGGTAATGCGCTCACCGGACTTAACAATAACAAGTGGGAATTCCTACCTTTCATTTATGGTAATGGCTCGGCGTTACTATCTGCCTTCTGGGGTGTTCTCGACCCTGGGCCGGATGCAGCCGCTCCTTTCGATAGCTCGGAAGTCTTGGAAGAGTACATCGTTTCTCCGCCTATCGACGTCAGCGGACTAGGCAAGCACAACACCCTTGGGCTTCAGTTCTACGAATACTACCGTGGCGGATACCCCGGCGCCGCTTACACGGATTTTGGCGTCGCCAACAATAACTTTTCCGTGGATTGGAGTGTGGATGGCGGTGCTACCTGGAATCCGGTATACTTGTGGGAAGACAATGATGGTCTCCCGGCCGGCGCAAGACTGCCCAACAATTTCTACTCCCTGACCGAGCCCATTAGCTATCTCTCGCACTTAGATTTTAACATCACGGGCGCTCTGGCTGCAGCAAAAATGAGCGGCAGCGAAAAGGTCTGGATTCGCTTCGGCACCAGCTGCGAGAACTCGTATTTTGTTGCTTCCGGCTTGGATGAAGTCATGGTTTACGCCGGCATTTCTGCACCGGTCATCAAAAGGATCGACGACGTTGCCCAAGATCAGGGCAAGCAAGTGCACCTGGCCTTCAAGGGATCCCAAAACGACATGGTATTCCAGTGGCCGGATGTCATTTACGGCGACGTAGTCGGTGAGCCGGTGATTCAATACGAGGTTTGGCGCGGCTATGAGATGACCGGAACCGAAGCAGCGGCAACGTTTGCTACTTATGAGGATCTGTTCAACGGCACTGCTCAAGCCAAAGTCGGCGATCGTTATGCCGTGACCGAAGCGGACATGGTTTGGGATTTCGTTGGCATCGTTCCCGCCCTGGATAGCAAGATGTATGGCTATGTTGCACCGACCCTGTGGGACAACGTTGATGCGGCTTTTCTCATTGTCGCTCGCACCAACATCGTCAACGTCTGGTCCGTCTCCCACCCGATGTTAGGAAAATCCATCGATAACCTGGCTCCGGGGGCTCCGGGACATGCCGTGGCAATTACCGAAGCCAACAAGAATACGGTTGCTTGGGAAGCTGCTTACACACCGGTCGATGACGTCGACTATTACAGCGTCTATCGCACGGAAACTGCGGGCAGCTACGGTGCACCACTGGCAAAAGTCACCTCTCTCGAATACGTCGACGAGGCCGTCACCGTCGGCCACACCTATTACTATGTCGTGACCGCCACCGATTTCGCCGGCAACGAGAGCGCCCGCTCCAACGAAACCTCGGTGGTGACCAGCGTGGACGGCAAGGGCTCCGCCGTGCCGACAGATTTCACCTTGCAGCAGAACTATCCGAACCCATTCAACCCGACCACCACGGTTGAGTACGGTTTGCCGGCTGCAAGCGAAGTCACTCTGACCGTTTACAATAGCAATGGACAGGTCATTACCACTCTGTTCAACGGTCGTCAGGATGCAGGATACCACAAGATTGCTTGGGATGCTTCTCAGACATCGGCGGGTATCTACTTCTTGGAATTCAAAGCAGGCAGCTTTACCAAGATGATCAAGATGACCTTGCTGAAATAAAGCCATAATTCAAACCTAAAAGGTCTCCAAGACCTTTTAGGTTTCTTGGCATTATTGAGCTTTGTGAAGCCGTCAAGGTGAGTTCTCCTTGACGGCTTTTTATTTCGCGCTGAATGGTCAGCATGCAAAGGATGCAATTTGCTCTCTGCGTATTGGCGCATGCGTGACTATTATTCATTGTACTTCAGCGCGGCAATTAACCGCGATGAACACCAAATTGACGAGAAGGCACAGAGTTCTTGCGCCGGATTTTGCACTTTTCTTTGGACTCACTACCGGACACTTTCCAAAAACCACCGAGCTACACGGAGCGTCACGGATTT
>DYKH01000437.1 GCA_020722685.1 Caldithrix sp.
ACCATCCGTTCAACGCCGACGGCCCGCACGCGGTCCGCGGGTTAACGGCACGTTAGCGCTCAAGAAATGGGCTGCCCGTCATGATTGTTGTTCTTGATTCGAATATCTGGCTATCTGAACTGGGGCTGAGGTCTGGGGCAGCGGCTGCGGTTCGGTTCTTCCTCAACCAAAGCAACGCTCAAGTGGCCGTTCCGGAGGTCGTCCAACTTGAAGTTCGACACAATTTGACGAATCGCCTTAGCACTCATGCCAAGGAAATCCGCGACAACTATCGGCAATTGCTAACAGCCTTCGGCAAACTGCGAGAAATAGTCCTGCCTACGGAGGAAGAAATTCAAGCAAAGGTCGAAGAACTCTTTGCGTCTCTCGGGGTACAGCAACAACAGATTCCTTTCAGCCTGGAAAGTGCGCGCAGTGCCCTGTTCAAGGCGATACAAAAAGCGCCTCCTTGCGACAAGACCCAGGAATTCAAAGACGCAGTTATTTGGGCTGATTGCGTTGCTTTGCTTGCCACAGATGAAGTTGTCTTAGTCACTAATGACAAAGCGTTCTACCGAGATAGGGCTTTCGAGAAGGGGCTCGCTCCAAGTCTTCATGACGAAGCGAAAGACCTACCACACCCACTCCGTATCCTCCCTACCCTCAGCGATCTTCTCGAAGTGATTCAGGCACCGGTTCCTCTGGAGCAGGAGCAGCTTCAGGAAGTAATTTTCGAGGCCTTCGGTGAAAGCATTAACGGTACGCTTGCTCGAACCGGCTTTAGTCTTGGCGTGAGACAGAACGCGACCTACAAATTGTTCGCCACAGAGAATCTAAGCGAATTGTTCTTGGAATTTTCAATAGCCATTTCGTGTAGCGACTCACGTGAAGAAGGCCGCACAAATGCGTTGCTCAGTCTTAACGGCGACGGACTCTATTCACCGACAAATCGTACATTTGCGGCTCTTCGCAATTTCGGCGAGCATCTAGCTTGGGTAAACGCTGACGGCAATACGCAAGAAACCAGAAACCACTATTTGTACGCATCCGGACTCGTGATCGGACATAGAGAGGTTACCCATGAGGTGCGACATGCGCTCCCTGCCAATGAGCGCTAACCCATCATTCCACCGGACCTGCGCGAAGAGCCGCGCAGGCCGGTGAATTCAGACGTTGGGCGGCAGTCGGATATTGAGGTATGTGGGTAAAAATGAAAGGAGGCAAACAATGGCACGCAAAGTAATTCGAATTAATCTGGAGCTTGATCACATTCACTGTTACGACGAAGGGGATGGCTGGGGGAGTGCGGAACCATATTTGTGGACCGTGTTCTTCAAAGTGGACGGAGACACGGTTCAAATCACTGAGTCACTGACACTGTCCGGTCCTCCGACCACGCACGTTACTCCGGGGAGTCATGGAAACCTGGGTGATACCGACGTCGACGCAGGCGACAACGTAACCATTCCCGCTGGTATTGGCGAATGGGAGACATACTTGAAACCAATCCCTGCCCCGGCAAGCCTTTCCAGTCTGCTGCAAGATGTTGGGGGGGTAGTGGGGGTCGTTGCGGTGTTAATGGAAGAGGACAACGTGAGCGATGACGGCGCGGATGCGGGACACACAGCGCTGAATTCGGCCGTGCGTGATGCGTTGCAGCAAATCATCGACACGCGCAGCCTCACGAACCAGGATGTATCCGAAGAGGAGATCAATGGATTCACCGGAGCGGTCGAGGGCAAGATCAAGGATGCAATTGTCAGTCAGCAAAATTTCTTCGAAAACTTCTGGAGTTGGCTAAATCCGGACGACACGATCGGCGTCAAGGTGTTTGTTTTCAAGCACGACGATCTTGATCCCGCCGTTACCCAGAACTTTTCCCACCGTTGGGAAAACAATGGTGACTGGGAGATCTTCGGGCATATCACATCCACGCCGCTATGTCCGGCTAACGCGCTGAGCGTGTTGCTCGAAGGCATAGGAGGCAGCAAGAGTGATGCATCCGGCGCGAGTGCGTCAGCTATGAGCAGCGCTAAGCCTGAGGAAAAACGTTTGGAACCACCTGTTGATTTGGAACCGATGCGCAAGTTCCGGGATGGTACTTATCGTACGATGCCGGGGCTCGAGCGTTGGTTCGGGTTGGCAGAGCGCCACGCCGGACGGATCGTGGGTCTTGCGCTCACGGATCAAGCTTTGCTTTCATCCGCACGCATGATGCTGGAATGGGGGAATCTCATCGCACAGCAACCCGACGCAGTCTTGTCCCAGGAGCAAGTGGAACACGCCGAACGTCTGCTGGGAGCCCTGTCTAAACACCGCAACCGTCGCGCACGTATCGATGCGCGCCGTGCTCTGTCGATCCTCAATGCGATAAAGGGTAAGACCAACCGGGAAGCGATGGCGTTTCTGGCAAGCACGGCACCGGCCAGACATCCAACGGTCGCGGGAAATCCCTGTGCCCGCATCCTTCCAAAAAGCAGGAGCGAGGAACTGGTTACTCCGCAGAAGCCAAAATGCTGACAGGTTGTTCACATGTCAAAAAACGTGGCACGCTGAGTGGCAGCTGCTAAAGCAATCGTTGGCTGTCGACTTCCCAAAAATGATCAAACTGCAAAAAGTATTCGTCAATTCATGGCATAACTATTGACTA
>DYKH01000109.1 GCA_020722685.1 Caldithrix sp.
CTATATATACTCGTTAAGGGTCACTTTTTCATGTCATGCCTGTGAATACAGGCATCTCCTAACCACCTGTTCAAAAGGAGATTCCTGCATGCGCAGGAACGACAAAATGAATGAAATTTCTACCCTCAACGAGTATATATCCTGCAAATGGTGATTGAAGAATAAAGGGAACCACTTCTTAGCTTTGGGAAAAGTGTTGGGAACGAGGTTGTGGCACGGCTGGAAGCGGCTGTGCTTTTTCATGGCCGTTCTCCAAAAACCCCGCCTGTTTTGCACATCAGCAAAGGATGAATAAAGGGCATGGCAAAGATATGCGAGATGGAGGGGATTGGTAGGACCTTTGCGAATAAGCTACAAACTCTTGGGATTGATACCACGGAGGCGCTGTTGCAAAAGGGTGCTACTCCAAGTGCTCGCAGACATATTTCCAGCAAAACGGGGATCGATGAAGCGCTGCTTTTGCGCTGGGTGAATCATGCGGACCTTTTGCGCATCCAAGGCCTTGTCGAAGAATATGCGGATTTGCTGCGAGCAGCGGGTATTGCGAGCGTCCGCGATCTGCGCCGGCAGAAACAAGATCTGCTGCACTCGAAACTGATGGCGATTTCGGAAGCGACGCGGCTTATCCACAGGGTGCCCACTCGCGATCAAATAGGATTCTGGATCCGGGAAGCCAAGGGATTGTCCCGGCTTGTAACGCTCTAACTTTCGATTGGCAAATCGGATTCTGAAGGGATCCATACTTGGGATCCGGCACCGGCTTATGTGTGAACGGATACCGGCTGTCGACAGTCGCTTTTCCGTCAATGGACTTTACGTAGAGATCGCTAGAAGGCCAGAGAGGAAAGAAAAGTCCATCAAGCATGGCATAGATGGTGTCCAGAAATCTTTTGCACTACCAGGCAAATCGACTGAACGGCCGGACACGTTGACTTGGTCTCAGTCGTTGATACCGGGTGGACGGGGTTTTGGGAATCTGATCTGCTACTTCACTCTGCGTTTTTCAAAAATCCTTTTTTATCCTCCGTTCTTAGCGTCTTGGCGTGAGGACTAGTCCAGCGAAAATGTAGGTTTGTTCATTTGCAATGAAAGGAGGGCTGTCATGCTTAAAGAGTTCAAAGAATTTGCCATGCGGGGCAATGTCATGGACATGGCGGTCGGCATCATCATCGGCGCGGCCTTTGGCAAAATCGTCAGTTCCTTAGTGAATGACATCATCATGCCGCCCATCGGACTGCTGTTAGGCAGAGTGGATTTCAGCAATTTGTTTCTCAACCTGAGCGGCGCCCATTACGATTCCTTGGGGGCTGCCAAAGCTGCCGGAGCGGCGACGATCAACTACGGCGTGTTTCTGAACACGGTCTTGGACTTTATCATTGTGGCCTTTGCCATTTTCCTGCTGATCCGGCAAATCAACAGACTCAAACGCAAGCAGGAAGCGCCGCCGGCGGCGCCGACGACCAAAAACTGCCCATACTGTCTGTCAGCCATTGCCATTCAGGCGAGTCGGTGCCCGTATTGTACCTCGGAGCTAAAAACCGCTTGAGGAATTGAAGCAAAAGCATCGAGCTCCTTTCGCCCTCTGATCTTCGTTGCAGTCGAGACAGGGGGCTTTTTCTAAGAAATTGTCATCCGCTGGCATCCGGAGATCACACGGTTATGCTTTTTAGAGGCGGATTGACAAGTCATCTCTTGGGATAGATCGATGATCTCTCCTACCCCTGGTAAGAAATCTTTCTCATCAATTAGAACTGGAGGTTTGCATGAAATCGGCGCATGCTCGGTCGTTCATCTTGGTTATTCTCACATTCAGTGTTGTGGCAGCACAAGCTCAGGACACCACAGCGACTCACTTTGGCTGGAAAAAGGAGACGGTCGGCAATTTGAGCTTCACCCAAACCAGCTTTGATAATTGGGTACAGGGCGGCGAGAATGCCGTTGCCTGGCAGGCGGACGTGAATGCCAAATTCATCGATGACCGGGAAAAATTCAATTGGTCCAACACCGGCAAAGTCTCTTTCGGCAGAATCAAGGTCGGCGGCCTCGAATCGCGCAAAGCCGCCGATGAAATCAAGCTGGAGAGCGTCTTCACTTACAAGTGGGGCGTCTACGTTAACCCGTACATAGCGGCGACGGGACTCACCCAGATCGCCACCGGCTATTCCTATGCCGATACAACGAAAACTGCCATTTCCGCTTTTATGGATCCGGGTTATTTTACCCAGAGTTTTGGCATTGGCTATTCACCAGCGGCGGAATTCAAATCGCGACTGGGCGTGGCTCTCAAAGAAACTTTCACCAAGAAGTACCCGGTTCCCTATGCCGATGATCCCAAGACGACAGCCATCGAAAAGACCAAGACGGAAATCGGCGCCGAGTCCGTGACCGACGTGAGTAAGAAAGTAGGCGGCAGTATTCTGTGGACTTCCAAGCTGGAGCTGTTTTCCAATCTCAAACAGGCGAATCAAATCGACGTGAACTTTGACAATATCTTTTCTGCCAAGGTATCCAAATACATCAATGTGGCCTTGAACGTGAAGCTGTTCTACGACCGGGACATTTCCAAGAAGAGGCAATTGAAGCAAGTTTTGTCTCTTGGAATGTCCTACGCCCTTCTTTAGCCCGCAAGATACTTGGGGCCAAAACATCCTTTACGGCTAAAAGTCGACGCCCGCAATCGATGTGCGGGTGCTCTTATACGGAGAACAAGCCGCCTGTATCGCGACACCGTTAGGACTAAGAAGCAGGGATTGACGAATCTTTGGCAGATGTGATTATTGCATTCGGAGAGAATTCGTCGTATATTTCCCACGAGAAAAGACTCAGCAAGATGGGCTTACTCGTATTAGCTGTCATAAGGACTAGAAATGGATTTCGAAAAATTAGGCTCGTTCTATTTGGGCAAAGAATATGACGTGGCCGCCGGCCAGTTGCGCGACCGGCTGCTGATGTATGATGCGCGTGACCTTACCACACATGCGGTTTGCGTGGGCATGACCGGCAGCGGCAAAACCGGTCTGTGTTTGTGCTTGCTGGAAGAAGCGGCTATCGACCATGTGCCGGCGATTATTATCGACCCCAAAGGCGACATAACCAATCTATTGCTCTCTTTCCCGGATTTGCGTCCGCAAGATTTTCGACCCTGGATAAACGTGGATGATGCACGCCGCAAGCAGATGAGCGAGGACGATTTTGCCGCTCAACAAGCGGAAGCGTGGCAGAAAGGTCTGGCGCAGTGGGGGCAGGATTCTGCCCGCATTAGGATGCTGCGCGACTCAGCGGATTTTGCCATCTACACGCCGGGGAGCGATGCCGGAATTCCGGTGTCTATTCTGCAAAGCTTTGTCGCTCCCGAGGCCAATTGGGATGATGAGGCTGAATTGATTCGTGAGCGAATCCAAGGGACGGTCGGCGCGCTCTTGGGACTGGTTGGCGTCGATGCCGATCCGGTCAGGTCGCGGGAACACATTCTGCTGGCCAACTTATTCGAGCATTTCTGGCGCCAAGGTCAAGACCTTGACCTGCCCAAGCTTATTCTTGCTCTTCAAAATCCGCCCATCCGGCAACTTGGCGTTTTCGACATTGATACATTCTTTCCGCAAAAGGATCGCTTTGGCTTGGCTATGAGCCTGAACAACATCATCGCAGCCCCGGCATTTCAGAGCTGGCTGTCAGGTCAGCCGCTGGATGTCGCCGGGTTTTTGGCCACGCCGGAGGGCAAGCCGCGTCATTCTATTTTTTATATCGCCCACCTCAGCGACGCGGAACGGATGTTTTTCGTCACCATGCTGCTGAATCAAGTCATCTCTTGGATGCGGACGCAGCCGGGCACCACCAGTTTGCGCGCCATTCTGTATATGGATGAGATTTTCGGCTATTTCCCGCCGATCGGCAATCCGCCCAGCAAAACTCCCATGTTGACGCTTTTGAAACAAGCCCGTGCCTTCGGTCTGGGTCTGGTGCTGGCGACGCAGAATCCGGTCGATCTCGATTACAAAGGCTTGGCCAATGCCGGCACCTGGTTCATTGGTCGCCTACAAACCGAGCAGGACAAGGCCAGGGTGTTGGACGGCTTGGAAAGCGCTTCCTCGCAGGCCGGACAAGGATTGGAGCGCAATGAGCTGATGCGCATTCTTTCCCGGTTGGGTAATCGTGTCTTTCTGTTGCACAACGTTCACGCGGAAGGTCCGGTTACTTTTCAGACGCGCTGGACGATGAGCTATTTGCGCGGCCCGCTCACCCGCAGCCAAGTGCGGCAACTGAAAGGCGAACGAATCGCTGAGGTGACGCCTGTCATTGAGTCCGCGTCTGCAATCGGTTCAACGCCGCTAAAAGCTGAAGGTGAGCCGTTCCTAACTTCTCCGCCGTCGTTGCCGCCGGCTGTTAGGCAAGTTTTTTTGCCCGCGCGCAAGGGGCTAACTAACGTTGCGGAAGAAGTGGCAGCCCGCAGCGGCATTCGGCCTGATGCGCAGAATAGCTTTTTGGTCTACTTGCCCGGGGTTATAAGCCTTGGCCGGATTCACTTTGTCGATCGCAAGCGGAATCTGGATGAGCGTGTGGAGTTTAGTCTTTTTGCCCAAGTAGAGGATGGTGAACGCGTGCTGCGATGGGATCAGGCGCAGGAGATGAACCTCACCTACCGCGACTTGCTGGATCGTCCGCAAGCCGGTGCCCGTTTTGACAGACTGCCGGATTTCCTCAACGAAGCGAAGGAATTCGCAGACTTGCAGGATAGTCTGATTGATCATCTCTATCGCAGCCAAAGCGTGACTTTGCTCTTTAGCCCGGTTCTAAAGCTGTATTCGGCTGCCGGAGAGAACGAGCGGGATTTCCTGATGCGATTGAATCAAAGCGCGCGGGAACAGCGAGACGCCGAAGTGGATCAGCTCAGCCAGCGCTATGAGCGGCGGATAGCGATGGTGGAAGACCGCCTGCGCCGCGCCGAAGCCGCCTATGCCAAAAAACAAGCCGATGCGGCAGCGCGGCAGCGGGAAATTTTCGTTTCGGTCGGCGAAACGGTGCTTGGCATGTTCATGGGACGCCGTTCCACTCGCGCCGCTTCCTCGGCGCTGAGCAAGGTGAGACAATCCACTTCCGCCAAGATGGGCATGGAAGCCGCAGCGGAGGATGTGGAAGCTCTGCAACAAGAGATCGCCGAGCTGCAAGCAGAGATGAAGGAGCAGACCGCGCGCATCAGCGAGCAATGGGAGGCGACCCTCGCCAAGCTGGATAAAGTCGCCATTGCCCCCAAACGCAGCGACATCGAAGTGGATGTGTTGGCCCTCGCCTGGGCGCCGCATTGGCTGCTATCCTATCAAGATGTAAGCGGATTGACCCGCAAGCAGATGTTTGCTGCAGCTTGAGATGTACTTTCAAACTGTACCGGCCATCATTGGCAAATTTGATGCAAATCAACAAAAGCGAGCTGGAATTTGCTATTTTGGAACGGTCTTGTACAAGGAGAGGGTTCGCCAGCCTAACCAAGCTTTTGCGCAGCAAATCAAAGCCGCGGCGGCGATACCGGCACCACCCGGCGCGGTTCTTCTTTTCATTCGAGGTTGATGTATGAACGGCCTATTTCGATTTCGAATTCGTGACAAGCCTACACGTCTGTGTGGATTCCATCTTTGAAATTACAAAACAGTAAGGAATATGCGGAACATACCCTGCTGTTTTGGCATACGGGCAGCGGCAACCGGGCAAGTTGCCGGAAATTAGCAGGCTAAGCAGGCAAGCCAAAGCAGAAATCTGCGAGGAGATAGTTTATCGCAATGGCACGTTGCTTGCCTTGGGGGCTTGTCCACTCACGGGAGCATAGCTACAGCGGGCGCAGATCGTAGCAAGACAATTTCAACCTTAACCAAAAAGTCTTCACAAAAAAAAGGAGTAAGACATGAAAACGTCCAAACAGCTTTCATACGTCTTGAGCCTTGTTTCGCTCTTTGCGCTCATGCTCATCTCGCCCACTTTGGCAGTCAATCAACGCGGGGCGGAACAAGCACAATTCGAGCAGCAGATGCGCCTGTCCCTCGGTTTGTGGCTCTCGCAACAATCTGAGTTTCAAGCGGCAGTGGATGCCAAGCCATCAACTCCCGCGGCAGAGGTCGAAAATGGCGGAACGGCCAGCATAGAAGGAAAAGTCACCAGTTCCGATGGTTCGCCTTTGACGGCCTATGTTTTCGCCTGGTCGTTGAACGGCGGCGCCATGAACAGTGGTTCTGCCGTCACGGATGCGGAAGGAAACTACAAAATCGTCAATTTGCCGGCTGGTGAATACCGTGTGGCGGCCGCGGCCAACGGCTATATGCCGCAGCTCTGGGATCATACCACCTCGCTCCGCCAAGCCAAACCGGTTCCCGTGGGTGAAGGAGAAGAGGTCAGCGGGATCGATTTTTCTCTCACTGCTTTGCCGACAACGCCGGGCACCGGCTCCATTGCCGGGAGCGTCAAGAACGAAGCCGACAATCAGCCCATCGCCGACGCCTGGGTGATTGGCGTGTGGACTTCGGACTCCTTGAGTTTCGTCAGATATTTTGCCGCTACGGACGCGGAGGGCGGCTTCAAGCTCGTCGGACTTTTGCCAGGCGATTACATCCTTTTCGTGCAGGCCAAGGGATTTGTGGCCGAGTTCTACGACAACGTTTTCAATCCACTTGAGGCGAAAGCCGTCCATGTCGGACTTGGTCAGGAAGTGACCGGCATCGAGGTGCTGCTGGCAAAGGGCGGAAGCATCTCCGGCGTGGTCACTGATTCGACCAATGCCGGCATTGCCGGTGTAAGTGTGGCGGCCACCGCCGAATCCATGAACGGCTGGGTTCATTGGCTTCTCTCGCCGGTATGGCCTTATGCCACCACGGATGAGAATGGCGCCTACAAGATTACCGGCCTGGCCGCAGGGAAGTATTTTGTTTCTGCGGTTCTTCGCTCTACCGAAGGAATTCTGGTGCAGTGGTGGGAAAACGCCGACCGATATGAAGACGCTGATCCCGTTGAGGTCAAGTCGGCTGAGGACACGCCAAACATCAATTTCAATTTTGCTGCCACTAAGGCCACTGGCGCCATTGCCGGAACCGTGGTGGATGTGGAACAAACGCCGCTGTCCGGCATCTGGGTAACCGCTTGGAATAAGAATACGAATGAATGGCATCATTACTGGAATTTCCCCAACGGGGCCAAAACAGATACAAACGGCCAATACCAAATCAATGAGCTTCAAGCCGGCGAATACTTGGTGTCCGCCACGCGCTTGGACTGGTGGAATTTTCAAAGCATTTGGTACGACGGGGTCACTTCTCCGGATCAAGCTACGCCCGTCCTGGTGCAAAACGACCAAGTGACCACCGGGATTGATTTCACTTTTGACAAAGCCAAGGAATTGGGCGCTATTTCCGGCAAGGTGGTGTTTGACGAAAGCGGTGCTCCCGTGGCCGGTGCCTTGGTACAAGCCGTCCGCATGCGTTCGACGCCCATGCCGGCTCATTCACACGTGCGGCCCTTTGCAGTAGCTCGCACCAATGCCAATGGAGAGTATGTGTTAGACGATCTGCTTGCCGGCGATTATCTCGTTTCCGTGCGCTTTAACGGCTACGGCGAGTTTTATGATGACGCGCAGAATGTCGGCGATGCCGATGCGGTCACCGTTGTGGATGGCAAAACCACGAGCGAGATAAATTTTTCTATCCCTGCCGCTCCCGCCGGCAGCTCGCTCTCCGGTCATGTGAGCGATGATTCCACCGGCGAGCCCATCGCCAATGCAGTCGTAGGCGTGTTTCCATCATTCAATTCCACTTGGCCAATCCCGGGTTGGAGCTATCATAGACTGTTCTTCACGGCGATGACTGATGCCGAGGGAAACTACTCCGTGGTCGGCATTCCGGCAGGAAGCTATATCGTTTCCGCCTGGGCGCGCGGCTACATTGGTGAGTTTTATGATGATCATACCAATCCGTTGGATGCGGACGTCATTCAACTGGATGGAACGGAAGCCAAGACGGGAATTGATTTCGCCTTGACTCCCGGACGCCGCTTTGTCTTTGACCAGCCTCTGGCCAGTGGAAATCAGGGTAGCATTTCCGGCCATGTCACCAGTGGCGACGGCCGGTCCATCGAGGGCGCTTTCGTCTATGCTTTGGATGTCAACAAGGCGGTACAAGCCTCCGAAGCCACGGGTGCAGATGGACAGTACACATTGGGCGGCTTGGCGGAAGGTGACTATTACGTCATGGTCGGGCGCGTGCCGTACACGCCGGAGTATTACGATAACGCTGCCAACGTCACCGATGCCAAGACGGTTACCGTGGGCGGCACGGCCAATGCGGAGGTGGCTAACGTAGATTTCCAGTTGGTCGCAGAGGTAAGTACCTCGGTAGGACCCGGAGGAGATGCCGCGCCTCCAACGGAATATGCATTGGAACAAAACTATCCTAATCCCTTCAATCCTACGACCAGCATCCGCTACACACTCCCGAAAGCCGGACACGTGCGATTGCAGATTTTCAACCTGCGCGGTGAGCTGATCCGTACCTTGGTGGACAGCTATCAAGCAGCAGAGAGCTATCAGATGAGTTGGGACGGTGAGAATGATCAAGGTCAGCTAATGCCCTCTGGAATCTATCTCTACCGTTTACAGTCCGGGGACTTTAGCCAGACACTGAGATTGTTGTTCTTGAAGTGACCGCACCCCCGGACCCCAAAGGTCTCGCAGACCTTTGACGTCTAATCCAAAAGCCAGACTCGAATGAGGGTCTGGCTTTTTTATGCCTTCACATCCCAGAAAAGAGCAGAAAGGAAACCAAGCCGTAGGAGGCGTCTCTTGACGCCAAAACGTCTTTCATCGAGATTAAAAATCTCTCCTGCTAACAAAGAAAACGTACGCGATCATGAGGGGAAGATAGAGTGAGAATTCGTCACGCCCAGACGATCATGTGGGCGATCAGTTCTGGCCCGGCCAACCCTTGATGGGATTGCCGGATTTGCGGCAAATGTGCGTGGAGACCAGCGTCAACGAAACGGACGTGAGCAAGGTTCGCATCGACCAAAAGGCAATTGTGCGATTGGATGCTTTCCCAAAAGTCGCCTTTGAGGGAGAAGTCACTTCCGTCAGTCACATCTGCAGGCAAAAAAGAGAAAGATTCCAAGCTCATGGTCTTCGACGTGGACGTGCTGCTGGATAAGTGCGATCCTATTCTCCGGCCCGGAATGACGGTAAGCTGCGAGTTGATCGTGGCCGATCTATAGGACGCCGAAGCCATCAAAAGCATCATCCCCACGGTCGTCAGCGTTGCCCCGCAAGCGGAGATGGAGATCGAAGCCAGATACGAGGATAAATCCGCCAAGTGCACCATCGTAGGTGTCACCGCAGAATTCAAAAACATTCTCAATTATGAGCCGAGCCTTGGCGTATTTTTAGATAACGATCATCACCGGCGCGAACTGCGGATCTGCGTTCTCGGCGAAGAGGTGGAGAGAACCTTGTTTCCGGTGTAAAATCCATTGGCCAAGATGGTCAAGCTGGATGACCGATGGTTCGAGTTTATCGGCACCATGGGCAATAAACAACTGTTCACCGAAACGGTGGGCGAGCTGGCGGCGCGGAATCTGAATCAGGACATTTGCATCCCGCTGTCGTCGTTTTTGCGGCGATTTACCAAGAAATGCTGGCCAGCCAGCTCGATCAATTGACCATCAAAATTAACGAATCCGACAAGCTGGTGGAAAGCGCCGGCATCATTCGCAGGATTCTTGATCGGCGTCACCACCAGAACAACGACTTTGATTTGGTGATCTCCTATGAGCTATTGAAGCAGGAGAAGAAAGAGCGGCGCATCTACAACATGGTTTTGGGCTCCATTGCCGCCATTTCTCTTCTGGTTGGCGGCATCGGCATCATGAACATCATGCTGGCAACAGTGCTGGAGCGCACGCGGGAGATCGGCATCCGCGGAGCTTTGGGTGCAAGAAAAAAAGAAATCCAGTTGCAGTTTCTGATCGAAGCTGTTGGCTTGAGCCTGGTAGCCGGAATCGCCGGGGTTATTTTGGGCATCAGCATGTCGCTGGTGATCAACACTATCGCCGAGTTCAAAACCGCGGTGACGCCCATTTCGGTCTTTGTCGCCTTTGGCGTCTCCGGCGCCGTGGGTGTCATTTTCGGTACCTTTCCGGCGCGCCGGGCTGCCAATGTGAATCCGATTGATGCGCTGAGGTATGAATAGGGGATTGCACAGCATCGGCTGGACGTGCGCTTTCCGGGACAAAGGCTATAACTTATCGGGACACTCAACTGGAATATGCGGGCTGATCAACCAGTTCAACTGCTCGGCCACTGCCGTGTTGGTTATAGATTCATTTTGGTCTAATTCGAAAAGGGAACAATTGATTTGCATTATCATATCATGTAGCGTATATTAGGAACGAGTTTAAATGCAACGTACGGAGATTAGTATGGCAAAGACAACCGTTCTTCAGGCAAAGGTCGATCGCGAGCTTAAAGAAAAAGCCCAGAGAATATTGCAGGATCTCAATATCTCTTTCTCTGAGGCCATTTCTTCTTACTTGGCGCAAATCACCTTGCAAGGCGGGATTCCATTTGAGATCAAGATCCCTAATGATGAAACAAGCGCGGCTTTGAAAGAAGCTCACGAGCGGAAAGAACTTCAATCCGCTAATTCTATTGATGAGCTTTTCGAGGATCTGTCGAGGTGAAAATAACATATACTCGTCAGTTCAGAAAGGATTTCGAAAAGGCCAAAAAGCAACAAAGAGACCTTGAGAAATTGAAAGCCGTCATCAATGATTTGCTTTCGAAAGGCCTTCTTGACCCATCTTTCAAGGATCATCCTCTCGTCTCGAATTGGAAGGGTTATCGAGAATGCCATCTTCCCCTGATTGGCTATTAATTTATAAACTCACCGCCGATGAATTAATCCTCGTCAGAATGGGCACGCATTCCGAACTATTCAAATAGCACAAGCCTTGAAACCGCTGCGATGAAGGGACGGTGTCGGGCAAACGCGAAGTTGAGGGAGGGTCGTCTATTCGTCAGCATCTCCTTGGTGATCAACAGCATGCCGAATTCAAGGCCGCGGTCACGCCCATTTCGGTGTTTGTCGCCTTTGGCGTCTCCGGCGCTATGGGCGTCATTTTCGGCACCTTTCCGGCGCGCAGGGATGCCAATGTGAAGCCGATTGATGCGCTGAGGTATGAATAAACAGAAGGTGGCTAAAAATCGGGGGATTCGCTCGCGGGGAAGTAAAGCCGATTCTTACTAACACGATTCGCTGGGTGCTGTTGATATGGACTTTCCCCTGACTCATGCCCCACATCTCTATTGTTGGAGGTATTATTCTTTCCTCGATATTGCACTAGAAGCCGAGCGAATTCGATCTCCTAACAACTTTGTGTCAAGCAGCCTCTGTTGCGAGTTCCCGGACATGCAACATTTCTGTACTTCGAATAGGCCTGATATCGGCTGTTGTAAGAGTCAAAAGGGCAATTGTTCTACCCTCGGCGGTCACAAACTCAACCTCAAACCCGACATTGTCGATATAGCAGTGAACCACTGTTCCCACGTCATCTGCTCTAAGGCCGTGACTTTCGATATCGTGGTTGAGAGCAACCAAGTCTAATTCTTTGATCATTTCTGCTCCTTAATATCCCAGTTTGGAAAGGCTCTCACGAACCGAGGCCGGTCGAGCCCAGCGTCGATTATCCAAACGGTCCTGATGCTCACGGTTTTTCCAGTTGGTGTTGAAAGGATTCCATCAATAACATACTTTGTTCCGTGTTGCGAGGAGACTACCCTGACTTTCGATTCCGGATAATCATGAGCAAGCCTGCTTCCAATAGGCCTATGTTCGTTTCATTAAATCCAACGGATCGCAAAAACTTAGCCTTGGATTTTCCTGCAATGTGAGTTTCAGAAAGCAAATAATCCTTTAGTTTCAATAGTGGTAAATAAGCATTTTCGCGATTCGGTAGTTTCATACACAAACGACCTGCCTCATCCAACTGCAAGGGTTAGGGCAATCCTTTATATGCCAATCAATATAGCACAATTTCGATTTAATGCAACAGTGGATATTCCTGTCCCTAATTCGCCGGTGTCCAGTCTTGAGGGTTTTGGATTTTGCTGACGATGTTCGCCATGCGATCCCCGCAATAGAGGATCATGCGTTGCTAATGGGCCGAGCACAGGTCAGTCTGAATTCTCTTCTTTCTCCACCGCCATTTGATAGAGAGCACTCGCCGTCCTCCAATTTCTCGTCGTCGCGGGTACCGCTAATTTTCTCTCAAAAAAGTTGTTCGACAATTTACTCCTTCCATACCCGTTAGGACAGAACAGAAATATCTCTTTCTCCCCCAAAGAAAATTCATCTCCATCCTCGTTTGGGTTTTTTAGCTCTTTCAGTCTGGCTTCTGACGGCGATTCATACAAGAACGTCACATGCAGCCAAGCGGGATCTTCATGCCTTTCCTGCAAGAACGGGTTGCTTGCGATGATACATTGCAGCTCCCGTGGGCTGCGGATTAGAACCGGTACCGAGTATCCACAGGTAGTTTGAATTTGGTTTTCAATTCGTTCAGCAAGAATCGAGGCATCCTGTTCATCGCTCTCAAAGACGATGTTGCCGCTTTGGACATAGGTGCGGACGTTTGCCAGGTTCAGCGCCTCACATAAGCCGCGCAAGCCATCCATGGCTATTTTTTTGTCCGCTGACGTCCACCCCTCTGAGCATGGCAATGTATGTGTTCATTTTGCTCCGAAAGAATTCTTTGCATTCGTTTGGGCGAGACCTTAGCGATGGCCTTATTTGAGCTGAACTATTTCGGGTTCCGCCCATTGACTCAATCTAGCATTCTTGCCCTGAGAAACAAGCTCGCAGAAAGAGAAATTTCAACGATGAGGACTGCACTTACTCGCAGTCCGCGGAGCCGATCAGGAACAAAAAGTGCCAACAAATTATGGGTAAATCAAACGAAAAAAGTCGAAAACGATTTCGATGGAATCGGTTTGTGAATTGAAAAGGAGGTCACAAAAAATAAAGCAGATAAAGCAATCTTATGAGTAATCATAAAAAGGCTGTCCGAAAGTTTGTGCAAAAATTTCGAAAAAAGACTTGACATATTGACGAAAAGATACTATCTTTGCCCTGCTGTCGAAAACGGTTTCGGGGAAATCAAGCTCCGCACCGCCTTACCTTTCTCCATGGGAGTGGAAGATGGTCACCATCAAACGCATTGCCGAAGCCGCGCAATGCTCTGTAGCCACCGTGTCCAAAGCCCTCAACGGCCGCCCTGATGTCGCCGAAGAAACGCGCAAGCGAATTTTGGAAATCGCCAAAGCCCACCAATTTTATCCCAACGCCATGGGCAAAGGACTGAAGAAGCGAGTCACCGAGAGCGTCGGCGTCATTTTTTGTCGCGAAAAGCTTCCCCTTTCTCTCAATCCATTTTATTCCCGCGTCCTCGAAGGCATCGAAGCCGAGCTCGCCGTCAGCAACTACAATCTTGTTCTCCACCTGTTGCCTGAATCCTACACCAACGAAATGCCGAAAATGATCCGCGAGCGCCAAGTGGATGGTTTGGTCTTAGTCGGCGTTTTGCATCAGAGCTTCATCGACCAGATTGGTTCATTAGAAATACCTACTGTGTTAATCGATCCCAAAATTGCCGGTGACTCCTTCAATCAAGTGCTTATCGATAACGAACATGGAGCTTTTGAAGCAACGCAATACTTGATCAAACGAGGCCATCGCCGTATCGGTTTTATCTCCGGCGACCTCGACCGGCTCAGCTTCCGCCAACGCTACGAAGGCTTTAGAAAAGCACAGGACTTTTATCGTATTCCTTTTGACGAATCTTTGCTACAAACCGGCGGGCTGGAAAAAGGGTACGATCACGTAAAAACCCTGCTTTCCTTGCCCGAAAGACCGACAGCCATCTTTGCTGCCAACGACATCAACGCCATCTATGGCTACAAGGCCATTAAAGAGGAAAAGCTGCGCATACCAGAGGATGTCAGCGTCATCGGTTTTGATGATATCGAATTGGGGAAGATGATCACCCCGCCGCTGACGACTGTCCGAGTTTACAAGGAACAGATGGGCTCCATCGCGGTTCGCACCTTATTCAAGCTCTTGAGCCATGCAAGCGATCGACCGGTTACCACGCTGGTTCCGACACGCCTAATAGAAAGAGAATCAGTGGCTGATATTTCCAAAGACAACAGTGCGGTTAAATAAATCACGTTGAGTTCCTCGAGAAGACTCAACCAACAAAAAACCAAAAGGAGGTACCCTATGAAACGAGGGTTATTGTGGTTCCTGGCCCTTTTGTTCGTTGCCGCCTGGCCGGTAACTGCTCAGGTCATTGTCGACTTTGAAGACGGCACGACGATGGGCTTCGCGGACAATGGCTGGGGCCAAGCATTCAGCAGCGTCGTCTGGGCCGCCGATCCGTCCGGTGCTTCTACGGGCGTATTGGCGTTGAACTTTGACGGCAGTAGAGGCGACAAGGGAGACATACAGATCGACAATGTGGACCCAAAGGGCGCCCATTTGCTCGTCTACTGGATCTTCCTGCCGGAGAATACCCCGGATTCTCTGCTCATCAAGCTCTGGGCGCAGGACAACAAAAGCTGGTCATGGAATGAGCAGGCGTACTTTGTGTACCAGCTTGCCAAAAACAAGTGGTTTCCCATCAGCTTCAACATGGAAGCCAACTATGTGAAAGATCCCACCAAGTTCGATCACCATACCGCCAAGCTCGGCAAGGCCGGGGTTGAAGTGGCGCGCTGGTACGAGCATGATGCGGACGTCAACTGGGCCGGAACGATTCTGATCGACAACGTCAGCTTGGTAGGCGTGGAACCCAAAGTCTTTGCGGATTTCGAGACTGGTACCAATGACTTTGCCGATAACGGCTGGGGACAAGCATTCTCCAGCGTTTCACGCGTTGCCGACCCATCTGCTCGCAGTGCCGGCGTACTGGCTCTGGCGTTTGATGGCACCCGCGGAGACAAAGGCGATATCCAAAAGGATAACGTCGATCCTGTGGGCGCATCAGTTCTCGGCTACTATATCTGGCTGCCGGAAAATACCCCGGATTCGCTGGTGATCAAGCTCTGGGCGCAGGATAATAAGCACTGGTCCTGGACTGAACAGCTTTACTATGTTTATCAAATCCCCAAAGGCAAATGGTATCCGATTTACTTTGACATGGATGCCAAACGTGCTATGGATCCCACCAAGTTTGATCACAAGACCGCCAAGTTGGGCAAGACCGGCATCGAGGTCGCCCGATGGTTCGAGCATGACGCAGATGCCAACTGGAGCGGGACCATCTACATCGACGATGCCGCCATGCTCGGATTGGAAGTGGGCAAGAAATGGGTCTTTGCCGACTTTGAAAAACAGGCCCTCGGCAATCAGGGTTTTGCCAACAACGGCTGGGGAGCTGCATTGCGAAATGTGGCATGGGCGCCTGATCCCAGTGGCACGACAGTCGGTACCATGAAAACCGATTGGGACTTTGCCCAGGGTGCCAAAGGTTCGTTTGATAACGGCAATGTCAATCTCGGTTGGACCGATACCGACACGGGCGCTACCGCCATCACCGTCGATATTTGGCTGCCTGCCGATATTCCGCACGGCGCCCAAGTGTCCATATTCGGCCTAGATCACGCGACCTGGACCTGGACGGAAGACAAGTTTTTCATCAGCGATTCCGGGCTGGTGCCTGGCAAGTGGAACAAGATGACCTACGACGTCCTCCATTATGTAGGAACCGGCGAGCTGAATCCGAAAGTGACCATCACCATCGGATGCCAGATTTATTACGCCGTGGCGAATACCTGGGCCGGCTCCGTTTATTGGGACAACTTTACTTTGGTCGGAGTTGAGGAACCGGCAGGCGCCATCCTTTCGCCGGATGTAGCGAGCGCAGTTGAGACATTCAGCAAATCCGGCACGACATTTGACTATGTACATCTCACCTGGGTCGACAATACAGTGGGCACCGAGAGCTACAATATCTACATGAGCCGTTCGCCCATCAACGACCTTTCCGCCCAGGGTGTTATCATGATCGGCGATCACGTGCCGCACGGTGAGCAATACTACAATCACCGCCCGTACAGCCTTACCAGCGAAAGTCAAACTTTCTACTACGCGGTGGTGGCGGTGAGACCGGATGGCACCGAGACCGACCTGACCGACGGCTGCAAGGTCGGCCCGATCACCATCAATACCAGCCCGACTGCCAAGGCCGTTTACGTGCAGGACTTTGCCAGCAAATTCGTGCTCGACGGTCTGGATACTGAATTCACCGACTACAAGCTCTACACTCTCCATCCCGAGCGCTGTAACGGCAGCGATACCACCGGATGGACCCCAACTTCCACCGACATGTCCTTCAATGCTACGTTCGTCATTGACGACAATTACCTGTATATCTCGGCGGATGTCACGGACGATGACCTGAACGCTTCAGGCAATCAACCGGTGGTGGCAGGAAGCCAGGCGTGGATGGGTGACGCCTTGGAATTCTACATTGGCTACTACAATGTCAATCTTTTGGAGGATTGGCACAAGTACAAAGATGTAGGGGCGGCCGGCACCGGCGACTGGCGCATGGCTTTCACCGCCTGGGGCACGACGGAAAAGGATGGCTTTCAGCCATTCACTTTTCCGGGTGTTGAACAGACGGTGTACCAGAAATTCACCGGCGATGGCTACATCATCGAAGCTCGCCTCACCCTTGATTCCTTAGCCCTCAACAACGACCTGGTGGTGGTGGACGGAGCCATGCTGCCGTTGCGCATCGATGGCACCGACCTCGATCCATCCAAAGGCGATGAGGGGCGCACTCTGTACACCACCTGGGGAAATATGTGGAATCAGGAAGACTGGAAACGTCCCGCTTGTTGGGGCTTTCTGCAGGTCGTGAACGGCCCCGTTTCGGTTGAACAAAAGCCTGGCGAACAGCCATTCGAATTCAGGCTCAGCAACAATTATCCCAATCCCTTCAATCCCAGCACCACGATCGAATTCTCGCTGGCGAATACGACGCAAGCGTCGATCGTTGTCTACGATTTGCTGGGCAAAGAAGTGCGCACGTTGGTCAACGCCAAAAAGTCCGCGGGCGTCTACACCGTCAATTGGGATGGTCGTGACAATTCCGGTCGCTCAGTTCCCAGCGGCGTATTCTTCTGCCGCATGGTAACACCCGAGTACAGCCGTACCATGAAAATGACCTTGCTTAAATAGTTGCGGATCAGGCCTCACAGGTCTTCAAGACCTGTGAGGTTTACAGTTGACAATTGAACGTTGAACATTGACCGTTGACTATTCAGAACCTTCTAACGGCAACGATCAATGTTCAATTTTCAACGTTCAATTGTCAGTGTCAAATCAGGGCTGGCCGTCCGATAATGACGAAAATGTGTGCAACCTGCGGGAGTTTCCTCAATGTAGCAACGGAGGGTTCGCGGTTCCGTTTGGTCTTTAAGGCTGACCTCCCGCAGGTTGTGCTGCATTATTTTCGTAGTAATTTCCATGTCCGGCTGGGCACCCGATAATTATGAAAATAGTTCTATTTTCGTAGTAACCGCAAAGTACCCAAAGGAGGCGCAAAGCTCGCAGAGGACGTTCATTCTCGATGTCCAGCGCAA
>DYKH01000110.1 GCA_020722685.1 Caldithrix sp.
GCACGATTATCCGGTCAATAAAGCTATTGATAGCAGTTAATCCCTGTGATTAGTTAGAAAATTTCATTAGAATCTAACCCTCAAGGTTGTTGAAGCAGCCCTTTTTACATTCATCTTATTGTACTGTAGATTGGCAAAATCGAAAATTTAAGCCGTAGGAGATGTCTCCAGACATCGAGCATTATTGCATATTGTGGTCGAACTCGGAGAGTTCTCCTACATATTGTGGTGAGAAAAAATTTACCAAACTATAGTTATTGTATCTCTTTCGCAATTTGGGGTGGCTCCAGCTTCCGGGAGTTGATTTTGAGACGACCGATAGGTGGGGCAACCGTTTGTTGCTTAGCTCGCTCAGCCTTGGCATGGCTGGACTTTCTATTGATGCAATAGTCTATACCGTACGCCAACCTCCGTTCGTAATTCCTGACTTGATCAAACACATTCCTGTGCTGCCTTTTCGTTCGGTACCGCGACTGGAAAGAGTTAATCCCATTGGGCACGGCTTTGTAAGCGCTTTGACGAAATCAGCAGCTTCCCTAATCAATTCTGTTTTCCGGTCGATTGAGAATTTCTATAACCGCCTGTTGCGCCAGATGCTCAATATAGCCATACGCGTTCCAATTCAGTTCATCAACTATTGTTGGCGCAAGCTTATTGCGCTGATTCGTCATCTGGCTCGCTGCATCAAGCGACTGTCTGAACAATTATATCACGCTCTTTGGAGCATTATCAAATTTCTCTATCACTTTGTGCGGGTCATTGTGATACCCGGGATATTGATCTGGATTGTTTATCACCACTCCTGGCAGCTTGGAATGATTATTTCCCAATATGTTCATCAGGGCCTTATCGACTTAATCTGGTCGGGGTTGCTCAGGCTGGCCATCAGCCTCGGCTGCATCCTTACTGTCGTCTGGTTAATGACCCGCTGCGCTTTTGGCAGCCTGCTAATGTCATTTACGGCGGGGCTGTTTGATTTTGCTAATAGGCTCATTCTGCTTTACGTCTTTGTCTCATGGTCGTTCATCGCTGCGGCGCGTTATGTGGCTCCGGCTCCATTTCGAATTGAGCCGTTGACGGTGGCTGGGTCCTTATGGTTGTTGCTGCTTCTTGCGGCGGTGTTGTTTACCGGCAAATTCAGGACTGTGAAGGCAAGAGGATGACCTGGCAAATTCGGAGATGACATCTCAGCAAGGAGATGGAAATTACATAAGGTGGAAGAAAGAAGAATGCTTAAACCGAGTGCTTTTCGAGCGAACGAATACAAATCAAGCGTCTCATTCCTACTATTTCTAATTGGGATTTCTCTAACGTTGTTTTCCTTGTCAGTTACGGCTGTTTTGTCGTAACCGATCACAGGAGCACAGTCAAAATAATTGTGGTCAAAATGATTGATCCGAAAATTGAATGTGCACGAAATCGTTTGGATGGCACGAGAAGCAAAATTCTTAATGATTTTGTCCTTAATTATTTTGACCTTTAGCCAGGCTGACCAATTTAAACTCCCGTGATCGCTTACAAAGAAATTTCTTGTTGTGTAAGGTTTGCACTATGATTATATTTCAAAGTAATCATAGAGGAAAAGTTTGATGAATCTTGTTGAAGCATTTCACAAAGAATTTCATATGACAGAATGAGCACAGTAGATTGGAGGCTCTGTATGTCCCAGGTAACAATCAGTCAAGCTCAAGCTCAGCTTCCCGGCTTGATACGGAAGGTGCTTGCCGGTGAGGAAGTCCTTATCTTGAAAGGGAAAATCCCTTTGGTCAAGCTCGTGCCCGTTCAGGATACAAAGTCGGAGAGAAAAATTGGCGCTGATAAAGGATTAGTGGAAATAGCCAGCGATTTCAATGCCCCCCTTGATGATTTCAAGGAGTATATGGCTTGAGGGTGCTACTTGATACTCACACTTTCTTATGGCCAATGGTCGACGACCCGAGACTGTCTCGCAACGCCAAAACGATCTTCTCTGATGCAAACAATGAAATCTACCTCAGTATGGCAAGCGCCTGGGAAATGGCGATCAAAACGAGTTTACAGAAATTGAAACTGCCTTTGCCAGTTAAGGATTATGTTTTGACACGCACACAGGCTCATCGAGTTGCTTTGCTTGATATTACCCTTGAGCATATTGGCGTGGCAGAAACCTTGCCTTTGCACCACCGTGATCCATTCGATCGACTGATTATTGCGCAAAGCAGCTCTGAAAAGTTGCAGCTTCTCGCCGACGGTGAAATTTTTGATCTTTATCCAATTCAGCGATTGTGGTAGGCATCTTGAGTTGTTTTAGTTTCGCCAGATTCGAAGCTCCAAGCTTGTGTTCTAGCAGCTTTGTTGTTTTTTGGGCACTGTCATACCTTTTGCCACAGTTCCCGGGGGCTGACTAGATACCGCCAGCCACCACAGATTGAGGGCGGCAATTATGATGGAAGCATGGCGGCGGTGATAGTGGATCATATCCAATCTGGGCACGCACCTCACTCCACTTGGCACTATATATAGTGGCTATTTGGATTCCAAGAATGGAGACGCACCCCATATATTGACGCAACGGGAGCAAAGTGCATACCCAGAATATCCAATTTTGTAGGGAAATAGCCTTGGCCTTGGCAAAGGGCGTTTCTTACGTGTCTTTATCGTGGGAAAAAATTTGCAATTAGTCAAGTCATTGTGAATGGAGAATTGTTCGTGTTGAAAAGAGTCATCATTGATAAGCGAATCATTCATGGCAAGCCGGTAGTGAGGGGAACTCGCGTATCTGTGGACATCGTTGTTGGCTCTTTGGCTGGAGGTATGTCTCTTGAAGAAATTAACAAAGAGTATGGCATTCAGGCAGAAGACATCTAAGCTTGCCTTGCGTATGCTGCTCAACCGGTGAATGACGAATGGGTTTGTCCTTTGGAAGAACGGGTGGAGGTTGCCGGTCCCGAAATGTCAGTTGATGAAGACATGCCACGTTCGTCTGCCGAGCTTTTGCGTCGGCGAGCAAACGAAATCTCGTCGAGATGCGAATCTAATCAGTTTATCCGTCATTAACATTCTGCCATCTTTGAGGTCCACGCTCTCGTTTACCAGTTGCGCATTTTTCCACATTTTTTCCAAAAAAGTGCTTGACTATTGACGGTAAAATCGTAAATTCGCACTGCATTAAATAAGAGTCTCACTAACGAGTCTTGCGAAAATGAGATTTTGGCTTTACAACGGCTCATACTTTTACTTTTACTCCGTTCGGAGTACTGGGAGGCCTTGAAGCCTAAAATCCATACCATACCGTCCGGCCGCCCGTTGCTCTTGAGAAAGACAATGGGCTTTTTGGTTTATGGGAGAAGAGCATGGTGATTTCCAAGCTGCGAACACAGATCGATGCAATAGATGAAAAGATTGTGGAGCTCTTGAGTGAGCGGGCGAGCTTGGCTCTGGACATTGGCGCCGTGAAGCTTCAAGAGCAGCTCTCCGTGTACAGTCCGGAACGCGAGGAGGCGGTTATTAGCCGGATAGTGAATCTCAATCGCGGCCCGCTGCCCAATGGGGACATTAGGGAAATATTTGCTTTGATTATCAAGTCATGCCGGGAGCTGCAAGCCAGTCGCATTGGTCAGCTTGGCTGAGCTTTAACAAAGCCTGGCCGCATCTTGGGCGGCAGCGAAGCAACGAGAAATAGAAAGGGAATTGGACGTGGTCATTGTAATGAAAGACTCCGCGACCGAGGCAATGATTGATACTGTTGCCGAGCGCTTGGAGAGTTTTGGTTTCACCGTTCATAAAGTCGTGGGCGTTAATCGCACCATTCTGGGAGCCATTGGCGACAAACGCAATTTGGACCTGCGCACTTTCGAGATCATGGAGGGCGTGCTGGAAGTCGTCCGCATTATGGAGCCGTATAAGCTTCCGAGCCGTACCTTTCATCCAGAAAACACCATCATTCAGGTGAAAGATGCTTCCTTCGGCGGCGACCAGATCACGGTGATGGCCGGGCCGTGCTCGGTGGAGAGTGAAGCGCAGTTGAATACCATCGCCGCTGAAGTCAAAAAGTACGGCGCAAAAGTCCTGCGCGGTGGAGCCTACAAGCCGCGGACATCTCCTTACAGCTTCCAAGGCTTGGGAACGGAGGGCTTAAAACTCATGCACGCTGCGGGCGAAGAGTACGGTATGGCGACGATATCCGAAGTGATGGAGGCGAATCAACTGGACGATTTTATCGAGTACGTCGATATACTTCAGGTTGGCGCTCGCAACATGCAAAATTTTCCCTTGCTCAGAGAATTGGGGACTATCAGAAAACCCGTCATGCTCAAGCGAGGGATGGCTGCCACCATTGAAGAGCTGCTGATGGCGGCAGAATATATCATGTCGGGTGGCAATTATCAGGTTATCTTGTGCGAGCGCGGCATTCGTACTTTCGAAAATTATACACGAAATACGATGGACATTTCTGCCATTCCCGCTATACACGATCTTAGTCATTTGCCAATCGTTGCTGATCCCAGTCATGGCACCGGGCGACGAGACAAGGTCGGCCCGATGGCAAGAGCCGCTGTGGCAGCCGGGGCGGATGGATTGATTATCGAGGTGCACCATGATCCGGATCGCGCCCTCTCGGATGGGGCACAGTCCATCTTGCCAAATCAATTCATGCGGCTGATGGAAGAATTGCGAATGATTGCCTGGGCTATTGGCAAAAAAATCTAACTAAGGACGAACACCATGGGCGAAATCGAGCAGTTTAAGAGAGTGCTAATTGTCGGCGTTGGACTGATTGGGGGATCGCTTGGCCTGGCTTTGAAGCGAAAAGGATTCAAGGGAACGATCATCGGCGTAGACGATCCCGACGTGCTGGAGCGGGCAAAGCAACGCAAAGTCGTTGATGAGGCTTATCCTCGCGAGCAATTGGAAACGGCCGCAAAAAACGCCAATCTGATTTTTCTTTGCACGCCCATCGTGGAGATCATCCGACTGCTGCAGATGCTGGGCAAGTTTGTCAAGCCCAATACCTTGATAACCGACGTGGGCAGCACCAAACGCAAGATTGTCGAAACGGCCAACATTCACTTGCCGGCCGATTGCGACTTTATCGGTGGTCACCCCATGGCCGGGTCGGAGGCCAGAGGCGTTGAAGCAGCCGATGCGTTCTTATTCGAAAACACCACCTATGTTCTGACGCCCAGCCGGCCCATCAACGAAGCAACGCGCAAGGCCTTGGGCGAGCTGTTGGAGATGATCGGCGCCAAAGTTCTTTTGTTACTTCCAACCTTGCACGATGAAATCGCCGCTGCCGTCAGCCACCTGCCGCAGATGGCCTCGGTGGCGCTGATGAATCTCATCGCCAACCGGCAAGAAGAAAGCCCGTATTTTCTGAAAATGGCCGCCGGCGGATTCCGCGATATGACCCGTATCGCTTCCAGCCCCTACAGCGTTTGGGAACCCATCCGGCAAACGAACGCCGACATGATCGCAGCCTTCATCGATGCCTATATGATCGAGCTGCAAAAGGTGAAGGAAATTTTGTTATCGCCGCGCCTGGAGGCGTACTTTGAAAAGGCCGCACGCAAGCGGCTTTCTATTCCCAAGGATACCAAGGGATTTCTAAGGCCACAGTTCGACATTTCCGTTTCCGTAGAGGACAAGCCAGGAGTGATCGCCAAGATCGCTATCATTTTATCAGAGAAAAACATCAATATCAAGGATATTGAAGTCTTAAAAGTGCGCGAAGATGAAGGAGGAACCATGCGCCTGTCCTTTTCGACCGATCAGGACAGGGAATTGGCCATGGATCTGCTGAGGGAAAAAGGTTTCGAATGTAGAAAGAGGGAGTAGCATGGCTAAAAAAAAGATAAAGCCAACGCATTGTCTAAAAGGTCGTATCACGGTTCCAGGGGACAAATCGATCTCCCATCGGGCGCTGATCTTGGGGGCGATCGCCGAAGGCTCGAGTGAAATCGCCGGTTTGTCTTCGGCCTTGGACGTTCGTAGCACACAAACGTGTCTGCAGGAGCTCGGGGTATCGATAGAGTCCGCGGAGAACATCGTCCGGGTGCAAGGAAAAGGTAGCTACGGACTTGAGGCTCCCAAACGGCCGTTGGATGCCGGCAATTCCGGCACCACCATCCGACTTTTGTCGGGAATCTTGGCAGGCCAACATTTCACCAGCATCATCGATGGGGACGCTTCTTTGCGCAACCGTCCCATGCGGCGGATCATCGAGCCTTTGGAAAGCATGGGAGCGCGCATAGAAAGTCAAGCCTTCAAAGCGCCGCTCACCATTCATGGCGGGCCGCTGCGAGCCATCGACTATGCCATGCCGATCGCCAGCGCGCAGGTCAAATCTTGTATTTTGCTCGCCGGGCTGTACGCCCAGGGCATCACCCGTGTGACCTGGCCGGCGCAATCCCGGGATCATACGGAGCGGATGCTGGCGGAATTTGGCGCCAGCGCTCAATGTTCTACCAGCAGCGCCGGGGTGAAAGGTCCGGCTACTCTGCATGGCTGCAAAATAGACATTCCCGGAGACATCTCCGCAGCAGCATTCTTTTTGGTGGCCGCCTGTCTGATGGCCGAGTCCAGAATAGAGATCGTCAACGTCGGTGTCAATCCTTTGCGAACTGGAATCCTTGATGCCTTGACTTCCATGGGTGCTTCGATTCTGCAGAACGATCATAAAACCATCAATAATGAGCCTCGGGCTACTTTGGTAGCAAACCCCGGCGCGTTGAAAGCGACGTCGTTGGGAGGAAGCATGATCCCCCGCATCATCGATGAGATTCCCGTTTTGGCGGTGGCCGCGACGCAGGCGGAAGGCACGACGATTATTCGCGATGCCGAAGAGCTGCGGGTGAAGGAGACCGATCGTGTTGCGGCTATTTGTGAGAACCTGCGACGCATGGGTGCGAACGTGCGCGAGACCAAGGACGGGATGCTGATCACGGGTCCCGTGAAGCTGCACGGTGCGGAGGTGGACAGCTATGGCGATCACCGTATTGCCATGTCCTTTGCCATTGCCGGCCTGATCGCGGAAGGCGAAACGGTCGTCAAAGATACAGACTGCGTTGACATTTCCTTCCCCGGCTTTTTTAGTTTGTTGAAATCCTTGCGCTGTGATTAAGACGACAACAAAGCTATTCGGCGTGATCGGTGATCCCGTCGCTCACAGCCTTTCGCCGCTCATGCAGAACTGGTTCTTTCAACGGTTCGGCATCGATGCCGTCTATCTCGCCTTTCACGTGCACCCTGACCGGCTCGGCGCTTGCGTTGAGGGTATGCGCGCACTGAATATCACCGGTCTGAATGTGACCGTTCCGCACAAGGAAGCAGTCCTCGCTTTTGTGGACGAGCGTTCGCCCGATGTCGCACTGATCGGTGCGGCTAACACCCTCAAGAATGACGGCTCCAAGATCAGCGCCGATGTTACCGATCCGTACGGTTTTATAGAATCCTTGGGCCCCGCGCGGGATCGGTTTCCGGGCGCTGCCGTGCTGCTTTTCGGCGCCGGCGGTGCGGGCAAATCCATCGCCTACGCATTAGCGAAATTGGGCGTTCAGCGTTTGACCATTGTCGAAAGCATCGAGGAAAAGGCAGAATCTCTGGCTGCCTTAGCCCGGGAGAGCTTTCACCTACCTACGGTTGAAACGCTGAACATCAAGAATCCGGGTATGAACGAAGCCATCCATCAATCGACCATCGTAATCAACGCGACGCCGCAAGGCATGCATCCGAATACATCAAGCTCGGTAGTGGAAGATTTCTCCGCTTTTTCGAGGAGTCATCTGGTGTACGACTTGGTGTATAACCCGGTGACCACGAGATTTTTGGCCGAGGCCAAGGCAAAGGGCGCGACCATTTTGGGAGGACTGGACATGCTGATTTTTCAAGGCCTGCAATCCTTGCGTATTTGGATGGAAGAGGATTTCGAGCTTGAAGAGAAGTCACTACGGCAGGTGCGGAAGCTGCTAATGACCGAGTTGGCAATTCATGGGTAGGATCAGTTTTTGATCGGCGCAGGAGCAAGAACACGAGAAGGAGCGGGAGCACGAGTACGAGTATGAGGCGGAATAGAAAGCTATGAATCGAATACGATTTTTGACAGCCGGAGAGTCGCACGGCAGGGCGCTGACGACGATCATCGAAGGCGTCCCCGCCGGTTTAGAAATAAGCGAAGAGTTCATCGAGCGGGAATTAAAGCGGCGGCAGCGCGGCTACGGTCGCGGCGGACGAATGAAAATTGAGAGCGACCGCGCGCAAATTCTCTCCGGCGTGCGCTACGGCAAGACCCTGGGAAGTCCCCTCTCCTTGCTAATCGAGAACAAGGACTGGCCTAATTGGACCGAAAAAATGTCCATCACTCCGGTGGAAAAGCCTGCAGAGTCCCTGCACATGCCGCGCCCCGGCCACGCGGATTTTGCCGGCATGGTTAAGTACCAGCAGAATGATTTGCGCAATATTCTGGAACGCTCTTCGGCTCGGGAGACCGCCATGCGAGTGGCGGTCGGCGCCGTTGCCAAGAAGCTGCTGGCAGAATTCGGCATTAAGATTTTTGGCCATGTATTGCGAATAGGTTCGGTCAATTCCGCACTCTCGGCTCTGAATTTTCTGATCGGCAAAAAGGCAAAAAATCCAGAGGTGCTGAGCGATTGGGAGTCTATCATGCAGCAAGTCGAGCAGTCGCCGGTAGCCTGCGCCGATGCGGCGGCGGTGGAAAAGATGATCGCCGCTATTGACCAGGCCAAAGAAAAAGGGGACACCTTGGGCGGCGTCCTCGAAATCGGCGCAACAGGCGTTCCGGTGGGCTTGGGCAGTCACGTGCATTGGGATCGCCGTTTGGACGGACAAATCGCTCATGCCATGATGAGCATCAACGCCATCAAAGCTGTTGACATCGGCTTGGGTCAGAGGGTTGCAGAAATCCCCGGCAGCCAGGTGCATGACCAGTTGTACTACGAACCGGCCATCGGTTACTACCGCAGTAACAACAACGCCGGCGGTATCGAAGGCGGCATGAGCAACGGCGAGCCCATTGTCGTGCGTGCCGCCATGAAACCTCTGCCCACTTTGGCGAGTCCCTTGCATTCCGTGGACGTGGCCACGCTGGAATCGCGCCAGGCCTTTCACGAACGTTCGGATGCTTGTGCGGTGCCCGCCGCGGTGGTGGTGGCAGAGGCCATGTTGGCGATCGTCTTAGCCGATGCCTTGTGCATAAAACTGGGCGGCGACTCGATTGCCGAAATGCAGAAACACTATCAAGGACTACCCCATGTACCCATGGGATGGTAGAAATATTTACTTCATGGGGTTCATGGCCACCGGCAAGAGCCGGGTTGGCAGAGAATTGGCGCGACTACTGGGCTGGCCCTTTACGGATACGGATTCGCTGATCGAACAGCGGGCAGGCAAGAGTATCAGCCGGATTTTTGCCGATGAAGGGGAGCCTCGCTTCCGCCAGCTCGAAAGCGAAGTCATTCGCGAGATCGCTGATCGCAAGCAATGGGTTGTTGCCCTGGGCGGGGGCGCCGTCATGAACGACGGTAACTGGCAGGTCATTTCGCAGTCGGGCCTAACAATCTGTCTAAACGCCTCTGTAGATGTCTTGTGCAAACGCATTGCGGAAAAGGATCACCGGCCGCTTATGGCCAATGCTTCTGCTGAAGAACTACGACAACGGATAATCTCCATGCTGGAGAGGAGGTCGCCATTCTATCAAAAAGCACAGTATCATTTCGAAAGCCGTGAAGAAGTCCCTGCCAAGGACTTGGCGCAGCAGATTTTTATCTACCTTCGCGATGAGCCATGAGGACCGTCCCCGTTGATCTTGGCGACCGAAGCTATCCCATTCACATCGGCTATGGTCTGCTTGCCCGCTTCGCAGAGTACCTGCGCGAACATTCCCTCGGCTCGGAGATTTTTGTCATAACCGATGAAAACGTCGCCTCGCTCTATCAGGAAGAGGTGTCTGCTGCTTTGGGAAGTGCAGGCATTGCGGCTGAGTATTTTACCGTCCCTCCAGGCGAGCGCTCCAAGTCGCTTGAAATCGCCGACCAGCTCTATTCTTCTTTGATCTCTCACCAAGCCACCCGCAAAGCAACCATCATCGCTTTTGGCGGTGGAGTGGTCGGCGATTTAGCCGGCTTTGTTGCGGCAACGTACATGCGAGGGATACAATTCGTCCAGATCCCCACCACCATTCTTGCCCAAGTCGACAGCAGTGTGGGCGGCAAGGTCGGAGTGAATCATCGGTTAGGGAAGAACCTCATTGGTGCGTTTCATCAGCCGGTTTTTGTGGTGATCGATCCAAGCCTGTTGTCGACGCTGCCTCGTCGCGAGGTGTTCGCGGGTCTGGCGGAAGTCATCAAATACGGCTTCATTTGGGACGTCGCTTTTTTTGAACTGCTGAGATCCCGGTTGTCATCAATTGTCGATCTCTCGGATGTGGGATTGATTGAGAATGTTTTGGAGGCGTGTTGTAGAATCAAGGCCGAAGTTGTGCGACAGGATGAGCGCGAGTCCGGGCTGCGAGCCATTCTCAATTTTGGCCATACCATCGGGCATGCATTAGAAGCCGCGACCGGTTATGAAACCTTTCTCCATGGCGAGGCCGTCTTGCATGGAATGCGCGGAGCCATCTACTTGTCAAAAATGACCGGTCGGCTATCCCAAGAGGAGACTCAAGTCGCCTTGGCTATCATCCAAAGTCTTCAGCCTCCCGCCATACCGAATTCCATCAATGTTGACGCGCTGTTGAGTAACATGCAAAGGGACAAAAAGCGTTCCTCTTCCGGCCAGTTGTGGGTGCTGTTAGACAAGATCGGGCACGCAGTAATGACTCGTGACGTTTCGCCGCAGCAGGTCCGTCAGGCCGTGGAATTTGTTTTAACGGAATAGGGTTTCATTCAGAGGTTAGGACTCAAAGAAGGTCAGCCGTCGTCATTGGTTTCTGCTGAAAAAGTACAAAGCGTTCCGGAGGTTTATTGTTGATTGGGGCACTGAGAAAACTGCTGGTGACGGTTTTAGACGGAATTCTCTATAGTTCACCATTTGGAACGCTGACAATTCGGCTTTATCTGCGGGATCTCATCAGAGAAATTTAGATCGAGGCGAAGGAGATGAAAAAAGTTCTGGTTGTGAACGGCCCCAACTTGAATTTGCTTGGAGAGCGCGAGCCGGAGATTTATGGCTCCCTCACCTTGGCGCAGGTGAACAGCGAGCTGGAAAAACTGGCAGATGAGCTTGGCGTGTCGCTCAAGTTCTTTCAATCGAATCACGAGGGTTTCATCATCGACTTTTTGCACGACCATCGCCAGTGGGCGGACGGCATTGTCATCAACCCCGGAGCCTTGACGCATTACAGCTACGCCTTACGGGACGCTATCGCCGCCGTGCAATTGCCAGCCGTGGAAGTGCACATTTCCGACATTCACTCACGGGAGCCGTTTCGCAGAAGCTCCGTCATCAAAGAAGTCTGTATCGAGCAGATCAGCGGGCGCGGCCTGAACAGCTATTTGGATGGGCTGAAGCTTCTTATCGCGCGCCTTAACCGCTGATACGCCACGCCCAAGAGAGCGGAGGCGGGCCGCCTTCCTTCACCAGAACTGAGCGGAGTCTTCCTGGGGCATGGACCGGTTCCGATCGAAAATCTTATTGACAATTCCTGGCTTAAATACTATATTCGCAACGAAAGACAAGGGATTAGGATTATGAAAAACCAGCAAGTTGCCCAAATTCTCGAGCGCATGGCGGACGTTTTGGAGTTTCAAAACGAAATGCCGTTCAAGGTCAATGCTTATCGCAAGGCTTCCCGAACCATCGGCGAGCTGGCCGAGGACGTGGAAAAAGTGTGGCAAGAGGGTAGGCTCGGTCAGATTCCCGGTATCGGCAAGGGATTGCAGGAGAAGATCGAGCAATTCCTGTCCACCGGGCAAATACCACAGCTCGAGGAGATGATGCAAAAGGTCCCCAAGGACCTGTTTGAGCTTCTTAGCATCCAGAATTTTGGTCCCAAAACCGCGGCCATGGCTTATAAGCAGCTTGGCGTGGAAACGTTGGACGACCTTCGTAAGGTCATCGACGATGGCCGGCTGGCGACCCTGCCGGGAATGGGCGAAAAAAAGGTGGAGAATATTCGTAAAGGCCTTGAGCTCAAGCAGACAGCCGACAGCCGGCTGTCCATCGGCATTGCTTGGCCGATTGTAACAAATGTTATTTCCCATTTGCAGAAAGAAGCCGGCTCCCTCATCGGCAGAATTTCTCCGGCCGGCTCGGTGAGGAGAAACCGAGAGACGGTGCACGACATCGACATCCTTGCCGAGACGGACAACGGTCCGGAAGTCATCCGGGTTTTTACCAGCATGCCGGGAGTCACGCAGGTGCTCGGCGCCGGGGATACCAAGGGCAGCGTGATGATCGATCATCGCTTTCAGGTCGATTTGCGCGCTGTCCCCAAAGACAGCTATGGAGCGGCTCAACAGTATTTTACCGGCTCCAAGGATCACAACGTTCATTTGCGGGAGATTGCCAAAAAGCTCGGCTACAAGGTGAACGAATACGGCGTCTTTGCCGGCGATAAAAAGCTTGGCGGCGAAAATGAAGAAGAAATTTATCGGCTTTTGGGCATGACCTGGATTCCGCCGGAGCTGCGCGAAGACCGCGGTGAGATCGAGGCAGCAGAGAAGGGTGCCATCCCGGAATTGATTGCCTTGGAAGACGTCCAAGCGGAGCTGCACGTTCACTCCGTATACAGTGACGGCAAATTGACGGTCGCTGACATGGCCGAGGCGGTTCGCGCTCGCGGTTACCAGTACATGGCCTTTTGCGATCACTCCAAATACGCGGTCTATGCCAACGGCCTGGACGAGAGCCGGCTGTTGAAAGAAATTGAAGAAATCCGTCTCCTCGGCAAAAAGTACCAAGATTTCCGCATACTCGCCGGCATCGAAGTGGACATCTTGCCGGACGGCTCGCTGGATTTCGCCGACGAAATATTGCAGCAACTGGATTTTGTCATCGCCTCAATCCACAGCGCCTTCAAGACCGATCCGACCGGACGCACACTGGCCGCGATGAAAAATCCATACGTCGATGTCATTGGCCATCCCACCGGAAGGCTGATTTCGCGTCGAGAGGGATTCGAAATTGACATCGACGCCGTCATTGCCGCGGCGGCCGAGACCGGCACGGCGCTGGAAGTGAATTCATATTGGGATCGACTCGATCTCTCCGATCTGAACGTCAAAAAGGCTATCGATCAGGGTGTCAAGATTTCCATCAACACGGATGCGCACCATCCGGAGCATTTGCCCATGATGAGCCTGGGCGTTGGGACGGCGCGCCGCGGCTGGGCCAAGAAATCCGACGTGATCAATGCGATGAGCTATGAGGAACTGAGAAAGTGGCAGAAGAGAAATCGAATTTCCTGAAAATGGCGTGCACGGACAAGTGACCTAGCGTATCCCGGGGCGACAAGAAGCATTTGCCCAAACGCGTGCATTCTATGAATGCGAATCGATGCATGCCAGAGGATCGGCTAGTGGAAAAGGCCGTTGCAATTCTAATGAAGGAATTAGGTCCTTTAGAAACCACGCGCCTTCTTTCTCTCACACCATAAGAGAGGGTTGACTCGGTCAAAAGACGCTAAAAGTGGCAGTCGAAGCTTTCCAAAGAAAAGCTTTTCGAAAGTTCTCGGCTCCTAATGTTGCACCAGAAGGTTTGCCAATCGGCTGAAATTAGAGGATGGCAAAAAACCGACACGTATTGATCCCATGAAACAAGAGATTGCGCTATTCATCCATTTTATCACGTCAAGTCGTTTGCCATCATTGCACCCTGTACTCCAAAAGTGCGGTTTGATGACAATTCAACTTAAACGATCGATTTTTCTCCCGCCCCGTCAGGTGAGCTCTATGGCCCATTGCGCGATTTGTCCTTGTTCAACAGGGTGCGAATAGACCTGAGGTGCAAACCTTGGTGTGGCCCAATGGTGCTGATTTTGACCCAGCGACCTTGCACGATTGGCCCGATCACCTCGAAAAGTTCGTTGAATTGGCCCGTCGGTGGGAAATGGCATCTGCGTAGATATTGGAATCTCGCTCAAGTTTTGAAGTTTTGTCGCGTCATCGTCACGTACTTTGGTAAATAGTGATTTCTTGAGTTTCTTGCATTTCAAAAAGAACATTTTCCTAACAAACTGTCAACATCGGCCATGATTAAGCATTCCAAGTTCGCCATCCTTCTTTCTTTTTGCTTATTCAATCTTGTCGTACTCTGTAATGGCGATACCGCCAACGCCGCATCGGCCAGGCCCGTCAAAGCTAAGCATGGCATGGTGGTTTCTTCCCAGCGCATTGCCTCGGAAGTTGGAGTGGCCATGCTCAAAGCCGGCGGCAATGCAGTGGACGCGGCGGTCGCTACCGGATTTGCTCTTGCCGTGGTGCATCCGAGCGCCGGCAATATTGGCGGTGGCGGTTTCATGGTTATTCGTTTTTCCGACGGGCATTCGACCACCATCGATTTTCGCGAGAAGGCGCCGGCTAAAGCACATCGGGATATGTACCTCAACGCCGATGGCTCTGTGAACTCGCAGTTAAGTACGGTTGGCCACTTGGCTGCCGGCGTGCCGGGGAGCGTGGCCGGACTGTGTTACGCCTTGAAAAAGTATGGCACAATGCCTCTGAAAAAAGTCATGGCGCCAGCAATCATTTTAGCCAAGAAGGGATTTGTCCTCTCCGAGGAGCAGGCGCAGGATCTGGCTCATCAGAAAAGCGAATTTCTAAAATTTTCCGCCACAGCAGAGATTTTTTTGCATCGGAACGGTGAGCCTTGGAAGGCAGGCGAGAAATTCATCCAGAAAGACTTAGCCGCTTCACTGAAGCTGATCGCTGCAAGAGGCCCCGATGCATTTTATCACGGCAAGATTGCCGACTTGATCGTCGCCGAGATGGAGCGGAATGGCGGTCTAATTAGCAGAGAAGATTTGGCGGCTTATCAGCCGGTGGAGCGCAAGCCGGTGATCGGAAGCTACAAAGAGTATGAGATCATTTCCATGGCGCCGCCCAGCTCCGGCGGCATTGCCCTGATTCAGATGCTCAATATCTTGGAGCCGTTTGATCTAAAAAAGATGGGGCGCAACTCTTCGCGCTACATTCATCTGCTATCAGAAGCCATGCGACGGGCTTTTGCCGATCGGGCGGAGTTTTTGGGCGACCCCGATTTTACTGAAATTCCCGTCGAACAATTGCTGGCGAAAGAATACGCGGAAGAATTGCGCCATACTCTGAATGCGGATCACGCCTCTGACTCGAAGGCGGTGGGTCATGGCAATCCAAGCGGATTTCGAAAAGAAAGCGAGCAGACGACTCACTATTCTGTGGCAGACGAGCACGGAATGGCTGTCGCAGTGACCACCACACTAAATGGTGGCTATGGCAGCTTTGCCGTTGTAGAAGGCGCGGGATTTCTTTTGAACAACGAAATGGACGATTTTGCCGCCAAGCCGGGTTCGCCCAATATGTACGGACTCGTTCAAAGCGAGGCCAACGCCATTGCCCCCTATAAGCGCATGCTGTCTTCCATGACCCCGACTATGGTGACGAAAAACGGTCAGCTTTTTATGGTCATTGGATCACCGGGCGGTCCCACCATCATCAATACGGTGCTGCAAGTCATTTTGAATGTGGTTGAATTCGGTATGGACATTCAGGAAGCCATTGATGCGCCGCGTTTCCATCATCAATGGCTGCCGGATGAGATCAGCTACGAGCGGGACGGATTGGTGCTGGATGTGGTGGAGAATTTGCAGGCAAAACGCCACACCCTTCGGCCAGAACGGATGATTGGCGAAGCCGAGGGCATTGTCTACGATCTGGAGAAAAGATGCTACTATGGTGCGGCGGATCCCAGAGGCGAGGGAGCGGCGGTGGGGTATTGAGGACGGTAATGGGATGCACAGTCATCTGTAGGAGATATGTATGAGAATCCTATCTTACGAGTATGATGAGGCCAACGGTACTCAGTGGAAGTTTGACAGAGTTGATCTTGGCATGTTTAATTTGGTCGTTGGCGATTCTGGTTCCGGGAAAACGAGATTTTTGAACACGTTGTTTAATCTGGGACGGGATGTAGCGGGAAAACGTGATCATCTATTCCACGGAAATTGGATTGTCAGGCTGGAACAAAACGGTAACTTTTATAGATGGGAACTCAAGATTGATCCATCTACAAATGGCAACCCTGTGGTAAGAAGGGAACTTCTTGTTAGAGAAACGGACAATGGTGATGCTACAATCGTTGATAGAAATGAAATAAGCTTCAGATTCAACGACCGAACATTACCTAAACTTTCAAGAGAAAATACTTGCATCGAACTGCTTCAGGGAGAAGAGATTATTCGTCCTCTATATGAAGGTTTTAGCAAAATACTGCGTCGAGATTTCTCCAAGGAAGGGCTGGGTAAATACATCCTCTATGAGGTTATCCCAAAGGATCTTTTGCGGCTGAAGGTTCAGAATCTCGATCAATTGTTTCACATGCCGCTGGGCCTGAACTTGAAGCTTCATATTCTTAAGGAAAATTTCTCTGATATATATCAGAGCATATGTTCGTGGTACTTGGAGCTTTTCCCATTTATTGAGGAAATTGCCATAAAGGATTTGAAAAGCATAAGAGTACCTCTTGAAAGCGATGCTCTTGGAATTTCCCCTATAGTTTGCATCAAAGAGAAGGGCATCGATAATTGGTTACCGATTCCGGAGCTGGCGTCGGGACTGCAAAAGACTTTGCTGATCATAACAGATATTTATTCTCTTCCAGATGGTGCAATTTATCTGATAGATGAATATGAGAATTCTTTGGGAATAAGCATAATAGACTTCCTTCCCGATTGTTTGGATGAAGTTGAAAGCAACATTCAGGTGATTGTCACAAGCCACCACCCCTATGTCATAAATCGAGTGCCGGTTGAGGATTGGATTGTTTTTAATCGGGAGGGTTGGGAGGTGAAAGTCAGGTGTGGCCCGGACAATGTAAAGCACTATGGCCGATCAAAACAGCAGAAATTCATCCAGCTTATCAATGATCCATTTTACAATCGGGAAATCGAATGAATTTCTTCGTGGTTGTCGAAGGAAAAGCAGAGGGGAAAGTGTACAAAAGGTGGATTCCATACGTGAACCCTCACGTTAGTTATGCTGGCACCTCTATTTCGGACCTGACAGTGAATAGCTTTGCAATTATCTCGGGGCAGGGATTTCCTTATTATCTCGAGGCAATAAGGAACAGCATTGAAGAAATCAACGAAATAGGCAATGTCGACAAACTGGTTGTCGCAGCCGATTCCGAGAATATGATGAGAGAAGAAAAGCTGGACGAGCTGGAAGATTACATTAGGTCTGAGTGCGCTCAGTGTTCGATTCCTATTTGCATCGTGGTACAACATTTCTGTTTTGAAACATGCGCGCTCGGCAATCGGCGACTAGGACCTCGCAGTCCTCGTAGCTTAGAATTACGACGCTACAAAGAGTTCTTCTGTGTGTATGAGAATGATCCGGAGCTGCTGCCTCCTTTTCCTCCCAAATACAGAACTCGCGCCCAATTTGCCAAGGCATATCTCAAGGCCATGTTAAAAGATCGCAACG
>DYKH01000438.1 GCA_020722685.1 Caldithrix sp.
CTCATCCTAGAGTAGCGACACCGAACGCTTTCTCCAACTGTCATGTTCTGACACGTCAAGCCAAGATAGAAATGTCCGCCTCGGGATCCCCACGCCGGAGGGTTTTCACCGCAGGTGATGACGCCCGGCAAGCCCGGTCTGCCTCCGTTCCGCGTACCTGTTCGTATGTGGCGAGACGTGCGGACGGCGATGCGCCCCAGTGCTGCGGAATCGCATTTTTTTCGCACTGGTTTTCGGGGTTGGCCTTGCCTTGGCCTCATGGTTTTGAGGGTCTTCTAAGGGTCTACAGGCCGGCAGTGCTTCCAGCTATCCGGAGGCTCGGTGGGTGAAACAAATTTTTTTTCTTCGCAATGAGATTTTTCTTGACATTTTCTTATATGTATATATACTATTAAGATAAAGGAGGCGGATCATGTCCCGATTCGAGACTCGTCGGGCGGCCAAGCTCAAAGAGCTGGCCGCGTGCAGGCCCTTCGTCGCCGCGTCCCTGTGCCAGGTCAACCGGCGCTGTGGAAAGCCCGGTTGCCGGTGCGCCCGGGGCCAGCCCCACAGGGCTCACGTGCTGACCTACAAGGTCAAAGGGAAAACGCGGGCCGTCCATGTCCCCAAGGATCTTCTTTCGGAGGTTCAAGAATGGGTGAAGGAATACAAGCGGATCAAAGCCTTGATCCGCCAGGTCTCCTGCCACAGCCTGGCAATCCTCCATCACCACGTTCCGGCAAGCCGGGCCGTCGCGCGAAACTCAAGGAATGTCCAAAACTAAGTGACGTATTGGCAAAAACCGTCCGGCATTTCATGCCGGATTTTCCCCCTCGACTGGCGCGTCTACCTGACCCGCGCAAGTCGGATCGGGTCTACTATCCCAAACAGACCCTCATCTGGTCACCCCTGTTGATGTTCCTGTTGGGTCTGGAGTCGCGTCGTCAGTTTCGATTGGAATCGCAGAGCCAGACCTTCGTGGAAAATCTCAACACCTTGGCGGGCTTCCGCTTAGAGAGTGCGCCGTACGACGGCACGTTCGTCTACTATCTGAAGCAGGTCGAGCCGGATCGGACGGCCGCTCTGGCACTCTACCCTGTCGAGCACTTGATTCGGATGAAAGTGCTGGACCCGTGGAGACTTCACGAGCGTTTTCTTGTCGCAGTAGATATGACCCGACACTTGCTTTTTCGAGAGCGCCACTGCGCCCACTGCTTGACCCAGAAGGGACCGGACGGACGAACCGTCTACTTCCATTATGTGTTGGAGGCGAAGCTGGTGACGGGCAACGGGATGGTTTTCACAATGGCCAGCGAATTCATTGAGAATTTCGATCCGAAGGCGGACAAGCAGGACTGCGAACGGAAGGCGTTCCCCCGGCTGGCCGCGAAGCTCAAAGCCGCCTTTCCCCGCTTAGGCATTATCCTCTTGGCAGATTCCCTGTATGCGTGTGCGCCGGTCTTCGAGATCTGCCAGAAGAATCACTGGGGCTTTATCTTTACCTTCAAGGAGGGTTCCATCCCGACCCTGTTCGACGAGTTCCAGAGGCTGCGACTCCAAGCGCCCGAAAATCGTGCTACCTTCCGCAACAGCGAGGTCTCACAGTTCTTTAGCTGGGTCAATGACCTGAAACACGAGGGACACACGGTTAACGTCTTTGACTGTCACGAGACGCCCCGAGAGGGCAATTCGCGCTACTTCGCCTGGATCACCAATTTCACCGTTGCGTGTGCTTCCGTCATCACGTTAGCGAATCAAGGAGGACGTCTACGATGGAAGATTGAGAACGAAGGCTTTGACATCCAGAAGAATCACGGATACGCACTGGAACACGCCTACGCCACGAACGAATGGGCCGTCAAGAATTTCTACTTCTTGCTTCAGGTCGCCCACGCGATCAACCAGCTCATGGTCAAAGGCGCCCTGCGGCGGGAGTTTGGTCAGTACGTCGGCTCCCTGAAAAACTTCCTGCGACGGCTGGCGGAATCCTTCCGCCAGAGCTTGATCACGCCGGCGCTCCTCGATCCTGCCATCCCTTTGCTGATCCAAATCCGCTTCGACACCAGTTGAGCCTATAGCACTCGCGTGTTCCGGTCGTTGGGTCGTCCGTGTCTTCTCGAAGTACCACACATCTCAGACGTATTCAGATGTTCTCCTCTCGATGCCCGCTTGCCGGGCCCCACCCCCGTACCGCCTCAAAAGCCCGGGCGCCTCGCCCTACTTCCTCGCCGCACCCGTATCGTCCTCCGACTGATTGCCATTCCGCAGCACTGCGAAAATCCCTTGAACCTTGAAAAACTCTTCTTCGAGCGATACCATACTTTTACTTGCCAGCATAACAGGCCTCCTGAGTGTGGGACACGGGGTTTTGTGAACACAACGCAAAAAAACCCAGTTTACCACATAGAGGAGGCCATTTCATTTTTTACGACCCATCCCCTCGTATCTCACTAAAAGCCAAGAACTTACAAAATCATGTGACCAGGAAAAAACTCGGTAGTTACGCCCATTTTAATTCATAGTTTTCGGATGATTCCGAAATGCTTAAGCCTATCCAATCTGCTCCAGAACAATTCCAGATAGCCACAATACACCCAATATAGAAAAAATTATATTTATGGACAG
>DYKH01000439.1 GCA_020722685.1 Caldithrix sp.
ATCAGTCCCGAATGAATGCCGTCCTGCGCTCCTACGTTGAGGCGCACAAGGCGCATGCGAAATGAGGCTGGGTGCTTTGCAAGGGGAAAAAAGCGGGGAGCATGAGTAGTGCCCACGCTCTCCATGAACCAAGCGGCCAAGATGTTCCGGATCAGCCGGAACACCCTCAAGAGCAAGCTAGAGCAAGGTGAGTTGTCCTATGCTCAAAGCGGCACTGGAATAGACCTTTCAGAGCTTATTCGTGTTTTCGGAGCAGCCCCAGACCATGCTCAGACAGACCAACACGGAGCAAGGCAGAGCAACCCTTCAGAGCAAGTCAGAGCAACCCTAGAACAGGCTCAAATCGTCGAAAACAAGGCAAGAATTGCTTCACTGGAAATGGAAGTCCGCATGCTCCGCGAGCGCCTGGACGAGTGCCAGTCACGCGAGGCATGGATGCGAGAGCAGGTCGAGAGGACGCAGCGATTACTGGAGTACAAACCAGAACAACCAACGAAGAAGACATGGAGACTTTGGTAATGGCAGAGCAGAGCGAGTTATTCAAGGCCGAGACGACCTGGTTTCACGTCTTCCGGGACATGATTGATTCAGGGGACGTGGCAAAAATGGGGCCGCATGCGGTGACGGTGTACTTGGTTATCAAGGCTCACACGAACTTCAGCACTGGCCGAGCCTTCCCTGGTATCGAAACCATCGTTGAGAAGTCGGGTATCAGCCAGCGCCAGGTTATCAAGGAGCTGAAAATCCTAGAGGATCTGGGTTACATCACAAAAGAGAAGAAAGGCCGTCACAACGTCTACACGCTGCGCGAGAAGGTAAATATCGTAGATGAGGACGGGCGGCCAACAGCAGTAGCGACGTGGGACTACTTGCCTAGCAGCGTTCAGCACGCAGTAGCCGATCTAAAAAATGTGATGGTGTCGGGTGACTTGGCCGGAGCCAAAATCGTACACATAGAGCGCCTAAACGTTCAGATCATCAACGGCACGAACAATATGGGTGTTCAGTTCAATGAATCGGACATCGCATCACTGCCAAAAGACATGCAGGACATGCTCCTTAAACTGCGTGAAAACGTGAAAAAAAGAACGACCGTCGAAGGCTAAAGTTATACACATGCACCACAGACACGTGTCTGTGGTGCACCTATTAGGAGTCAATAGGTGCGTGTGGTGCACCTATTAGGGGTCAATAGGTGCATGTGGTGCACCCTAACTAGATTTATATATATTAAATATTAACAAGATCAGAAAATCAGTGGATAACTCATGGGCCAGCGACTTCTGGGGCTACGCCCCTAGACCCCCACTGGCGGCTTTGCCGCCTCATGCTTTGGTAGGGTTATTGGGCTTGGCCAAGCTGAAAAAACAAACAGCCGGTTTAGCGAGGAGGTGGTCATTTTTGGTTGTTCTTGAGACAAATCGGCGGCGGCAGCTCTTTCTTGTAGATAAATTTCCAGAAAAGAACAGCCGCGTAGAAACGGTCGCGCCTGGTCGTTTCTGCCTCCACGCCCTCAATCCATGAGTACAAATCGCCTCTGCCGATCTGCTGTGGGGTTTTTCCGATTTCAGACAGCATCTGCTTGACCCTGGCAACCTGCCTGCGCCGGCTTGTTTTGCCACCCCTGAGTGCGTGCATATTGAGCTGGTGAAGTAGGTTTGTGTCCATTTTTTACCTCCCGATGTAGGCCGCCAGAACCTCGATTCTGCCGTGACCCAGTTCCTCGGCCAGCTTCTCGCTGGCCTCACGATCCAATTTCCTATCCCAGTGGCCACACTCCAATGGGCTGGCGTGGCCTGTCAGCTCCTCAAATCTTTGGTTGGCAAAAGCAGCCCGCAGATCGTGCAAGCGATCAATTCCCTGCTCTTGCAGGTTTTCGCGTAGCTCGCGGAGGGCACCGTCGCGCCATTTGGACCAGCTCTGGTCTGGTGGAATCATGCTGGTGTGCCTTCCCTGCACCATGGCGGCACATTGAAGCGCATCTAGCTGCTCCTGGCGGGTTATTTGCAGCTCGCGCTCCCTACCCCCTTTCGTTCCTTCTGAAATCGTCACAGCGTGCCTCTCCATGGCTTCTTCGAGCGCCTTTTGGGCATTTATCAAGCTTGCTTCCTTGGAACGCAGGCCAAGTTCCTGCATCAGGCGGCCAACGGACTGCATTCTGCTGTCCGTTATTGACGACATGGCAGAGGTGATTTTCTCTTGGTCAGGTGCGGGCGTTGTCCGTGTGTGGGAGCGCTGCGGGATTGCGCAATCCTTGGTGGGAGATACGGACTTCCAGCCCCCATGGGTGGCCAAATTCATGACGGTGTTAACGGCTGAAACATAATTTTGAGCCGTGCTGGGGGCTAGGTTGCTCAGCGTCTTTGCATAATCCATGACCGCTTCAGCAGTCATGTCTTCCATTTTTTTAATGCCCTGGTCACGCGCCCAGTCACTAAACTTCGACCAGCGATCACCGAGGGTCGCGGAGCTCGAATAGCTCAGGTGTCCGGTCTTGGCCGAGCTGTTCAGGGCAAATTGGCCGGCCTTGGACATTTCTCGGCTGCCTAAACCGTAGTTATTCCGCGACATAAAAGATCCTTTGAGGTGTTTTTTCATGCG
>DYKH01000111.1:0-3963 GCA_020722685.1 Caldithrix sp.
TTACTCCTTTATCTTCACCTGATAATAAAGCTCCCCTTTTTCTCCAGGTTTCAGTGTGGTGGGTATGAGGGGGCAGGAAGCGACAATGTTTACGGTCACCACAGGGCTTGCGGCATTGGTGTAGCAGTCGGATGTTGTGCCATCGGCAAAGGTAAAGTGTATCCATACCGAATTTGTGCTTGAGTTATAGGCATTGGCGACTAACTCCGTAAAGGGCGGTATGGGGTCGGATATCGTGATGGCGGAGAGGTTCTGTTTGTCGTAATTTTGAAAGGTTATCCGGTATTCAAGGGTCTCTCCCGGCGTGCCCTCCGCCTGGTCGGAAAATGTTCCCGAGTCTGTTACATTCCTTGCCTCTTTTTTCATAAAGAGCTTTGTGGCTATGGTAGTGATGTCCGTCACGGTGCGGAAGACCTGTGGGTCGGAACGAAATGTGGCGGTAACCTTTGTAATATCCACACTGTTTTCCGGCGTGTCGCAGGGGATAAAGAGCCTTATGGCAAAGGACTCCTCGCCGCTTGGGTCAAGATGGATGCTGGTAATGGGCGCACCCGTGATCTTGCCGTCGGCATCCACAAGATAAAAGAGATAGTTCAAACCAAGGGAGCTTGTTGCGGTAAGGTCGAAGTCGTCGGCCACCTGTCCGTTGTTTCGTAATGTGTGGATATATATGATCTCGCCGCAGGGTTTGCCTGTCCCTGTATGGTCTGGCCTTAAAACCAATTTTCCCTCGCCCGCGGTTGCCTGAACTTTGTCATCGGAATAGGTCTTTGCCGCGCAGGGCTGGGAAGCCGCATCGGTGGCCGCGCCGTCGCATCTAAGGGATGTCCCCTTGATCTCGCCGTCTATCCAGTAATCCGCAGAAGGTCTGCCGGGAATAATATCAAGCGTGATTGTTACCGTATAACTTCCGCCGGGGGCAAGATCGTTCATATTGCTGATGGTAATTGTATTTCCAACAGTACTCACAGCCCCGCCGCTGGTAGTACTGACAACAGGATTGTGATATCCCGGTCCAAACTGGCTGACATAGGGCTCACTAATAGCCCCTCCTACCTTCGCGACATTTTTTGCCGTCTCGTCGCCATTGTTTCTGATGGTAAATGTAAAGGTCTTTTGTGTATCTCCCGGCTGAATTACCGGGTTTGCAGGGTCAACGGAGATATCAAGGTCGGGCTGCTTGGGATCTATCCAAAAATTATTGGAATTTTTGCTTCGGGGATTCCCACAGGAATCCGTATATTGCAGCTCTCCCTGGATGCGGCTGTTGGGTATGGATGGCGGTTCTTTAGTCGGTCCGTAGCCGGCGCAGGTGGTATCGAGATAGCACCCGTCCGCCTCAATGTTAAACTCAAGGGTGATGGTTTCAAAGGTATCTATGTAATTTATTTTAGTATTGTCCCATCTAAGCTCACCGTTTGCACCGCCGCAGGTGCTGTTGGTTACCGTTGACGGGTTCGCGTTAAGAGAGGCATGCGTCTGGTTGCTCGATATCGTGGGGGCGCAGCTTGAGTCGTAGTTGAATCCCGTCGGCAAAGGTATCCTTAAATAATCCCCTGTCCCCAGGTTCGCCCTTGAGCCGTAATTGGTTAGTCCCACATGCATCCTTCCGCCATCGGTTACAATATAGTTTACGCCTGTTTGGGGGTGCGCGACAGTGGATATCCTGAAATCAAAGATATAGGCGATGGTGCGGAGGGTTACGCTGTCTGTCGCTGTCTGCTCGGTGGGCGGCGTAGTACCTCCGCATCCGGTGAGACAACCCCAGGTGGCGGTGGCGGTATTTTGGGTATCCGATGTACAGTCACTTACCGTTGTTCGAAAGATGATTACATGTTCATGGGAAGGGCCTGTTGTATCCATATCCCCCAGGCTGAGTGTCCCCCCGGGGGTCCAGGTATTTGGCACGCCGTCAAGCTTCGTTGAACCCGCAACATAGGTTGTGTTTGGTGGAATCGTGTCATTAAGCCGGACATCCGTTGCCAGGTAATCCCCGTCGCTGGTCAGTGTAATCCGCCACTCTATTGTCTCAGCGCTATCGGCAATCACCGTTCCGGTTGTCCATGTCGTCCCCTTGGTGACATTTCTTCCCTCTTTTACAATACTTATATGGGGATGGGCGGCATCGGTATAAAGGTTATAATCCGCAGAGGAGTTTATGGAGCCGCCCGTCTGCGCATTGCAGGGCGGGTCAACCTCGGTGTGTGCGGCCGCCTTCTTATTGCCGCCGGAATAATACCCGGCATCCGGACAGTTGGCGATATTGGCATTAAAATTAACGGTCAATTCGCAGCCCGGAGGCAGGGGATGGTCGCCGTCGGCATCAGCAGGCAAGACAGTTGAAAAATCCCAGGTGATAGTAATGCCTGTGGCGGTAGTCCCCGATGTGGTTATCGTGGGCGTGCCAACGGTTCCGCAACTGAGACTATAGCTGTCTCCTCCCGCATAACTAAACCCCGGAGGAAGTTTCTCCACAAACTTTACATTATAGGCATAAACATTTCCGGCATTTTTCCCTTTAATGGTAAATCGGGAGTTATCACCACAATAATCTGTCTTATGATCCACACTGTGATCAACTACCATCACAGTGGGTGTGGTCAGATTGACGGTTGTATTCTTATTAATAGTTTCACAAGCGCCGCCGCAGCCCCAGGTTGTTGTTACGGTTATGTTCGTATTATTGCAGCCGGTTAATTTATCCCTGATGTGCAGGTATCTCTTCTCTCCCGCAGGTATGGAATCATAATGAAAGGTTACATCATTATCGCCCTGTGCGCCGGTCATGGAGTCAGGCGCCGCTCCTGAGGGGACACTGTGCGCCCAGTAGACAAGATCGTCACCATTATTTAAAAGCACATCCACATTGTAGGCGGTTCCGCCGCCCCTGTTCCAGATCGCGATATCAAACTCGGGATATTTTGTATAGGCCATAATGGTGGCAGGCTCTACTGTGATATCAAGACCTGCTTTCTTAACAAGAAGCATTCCCTCGCCGGGATAATGGTGTCCGCCGCCTGCAGGGGTATTGGGGTCGGTATCAAAATGGGTCGAACCGCTATCGTTATAACAGCGGTCATTGAAATAGATATCCGCGGACCAGTCCTTTGCGGTTTCGTCGCAATTCTTTCTCATCCAGAATGTAATCCTTGGCCTTGGCAAATAGGCTGCTCCGTTAGAATCATGATGCCTTATATCGCCAAGGTTCCAGGTGTAGGTGCCGTCCCCGTTGTCCGCAGGGTTAGTAGCGGGAATAGGGGTGCCATCAATCTGGTTTATATTGGTAAAGGTAATTGGATAGGTTGGATCCCCCGCCCCGCCCAAAAGGGTGTAGTTACCCTTTGTATCAAGTTTTATTTGTGCGTCATAGAGGGGCCAGCCGTTTATGAAGGTCGAGTTATCCGCAATCTCAATCGTGAACTCTTTTGCTTCGCACACATCTATGGAATTGGGCGAAGGGGTGGTGTTCACAGCGACATAACTTTTGGCAAAATTAACCACCACGCCCTGGTCGTAGTCATCGTCTCCCCCGCAGAGGGCTGCATATCCCGGGATGTTCAGCCCCGAGAAATCCACCGTATCAGATGTCTCTGAATCTTCTGTTGAACGAAGGGTGAAGTCAACACAGACTGTAGCGCCGGTGTTCGGGCTTGCTGCACCCGTCCCGTCAAGATAACCAAGGTCAAGGGGTGTGACCGGAAAACCCGGCTCGGTCCAGCCGGCATAAGATGTGCCGTTTACCCGGACATCATCCACGCGCACATATGTCTGGTTGGCGTTTACATGGTCGTTGAAGGTGATGTTGTGGCCGGCGCCATCTGTGTTACTCCACCTTCCGGGCGCGGCTGCTCCGGTAGTGAATGTATAACAGGTCGTGTAGCGATTGTCGGTGCAGACCTCGCCCCATCCTGCCGGGCCATCGCCATAATTTCCGGTCATGGAGTTGTAATAGGTTACTGTCTT
>DYKH01000111.1:4063-17461 GCA_020722685.1 Caldithrix sp.
CTGCCGGGCCATCGCCATAATTTCCGGTCATGGAGTTGTAATAGGTTACTGTCTTGCTGGATGAGGCAACAGGACCTGAAGGATGATTAATGTAGGTATTTTGGCCCGCATTATTATCGATAACTACATCACAGCCAAGGCAGTCTTTATCCAGTGTGGTTAGATTCAGGATATCTGTATAATCCCTGTCTGCATCGCAATGGTCAGTAGGCGCATCCATAACAATGGTTCGGCTCCAGGTATCGCCGGGGTGCAAAGTAACAGGTGGCCATGTGATTGTATGGCCGTTATCTGTGCCGCCGCCGGGATCGGTTACTGTAAAATTGTCAGGGTAATCATCCGTTATAGCAACTGTTACATCTGGCGACCCTGCAGGGGCATGATAGGTGGCAGTAAGATCATAGGTCAGTCCGTGATCGCCAAGACTTGCTGAACGTGGTCCTGTCTTAGAGATATAGATATGCGGCACCGTGCCTGGGTCAACCGAAAAGTTTAGAGGCCCTATAATAGGGGGCACGCCGACTACGCCGCATTCATCCAGGTAGGAGGGAGCAAAGGTTAGGTTTACCGGTCTTGTCCCCGCATACGCCTCTGCATAGCAGGGTGAGCCGTCAGGGCCTGTCTGGAAGGTGAATTCCACCGTATCCCTCGTCCCACCGCTTTTGGTAATGTCCCCGATAACAAATTTTTTATGTTGATCATCCCAGGTGACGCTTCCCGCGCCGCCCGTAGTTACATTTATATTTTTTACACCCCAATCATCGGGGAGCCCTGAAAGGGCCATCTCAAAATCATTGGCAGGGCCCGGACCCGTATTTTGTATCCAGATTGTGGTAGTATTTCCGGTAGTAGTATTCCAGCCGCAATAGGTAACAGAAGCTGGCTTTGTAACGGTAACAGCAATATCGGGGGAGTTTTTCTCCAGAGCGGCGCTGACGGTTAAAGATTGGCTCTGGCAGGTAGTGCTCCCATCGCTCCAGCTTCCGCTTATCTGATTGGTAAGATGATCACAACTGTCAACGGTAACAACAAGGTGGTAGGTCTTTGTGGCGCCCGCCGCGACAGGGCCTGTGTTCCAGGTGGGATAAGAGACATTATTACCGAGGTCATCCTTAAGGCTGACAAAACCAAATCCGCTTCCCAGGGTATCCGTCACATTGACGCCGTTAACTATTGCGCCGGTTCCGCCGTTTTTTATCTTTATATCCCAGGTAATTGTATCGCCTCTGTGCACGATCGGCTGCGCGCTCCCGCCGGAGGTTTTTGCCATGCTCAAATTCGGCAGGTTAACTGTGATGGAGCTTGAATCTGTATCATTAGAACTGCAATTCACCCAGGCGGACATTTTCAGGCCGGTGTCAGCGCCGCAGTTCGGTATGGCCTTGAATGTAAGATCTAAATTTCCGCTGGCAGGGACGGTCTGATTTGACCAGGTAATGGTGTGCGGAGGACCCGCGGTCTCCGTGCCGCCCCCGGTATCGGTCACCCTGAAACCATCCGCAATGGTAGCAACGACCTGGGCATTGGAGGCAGGTGAGCTAGTGGAATTATGCACTCTGATTGTCCAGGTTCCTTCCTCCCCGATGGTAAGAGAGGTGGATTCTGAGGAAAAGCTTATCTCAAGCTGCCTTATCGTGATATTGGAGGAATTTGCTGTAACGGTTATAGCGCCGCCGCCATATACAACTGTCATCTGCATATGATCGCCTGACTGGGCATCACAGTTCGGTTTTGCCTTGTATGTCTTGAAAATGGAGCTATGTGCCGGAATTGTGAGATTCGTCCACGTCAGGGTGTGCGGCGGACCGGGATTTTCAGTTCCGCCTCCCGTATCGGTAATATCGTAGCCCGTGGGCAGGGTTATGGTGAGGTTGGCGTCTGTGACAGCCGTGTCGTCGGGGTTATGTATCTCCACCTGCCAGGTGCCTACCTCATTGACAAAGAGCTCGGTGGACTGGTCGGTGAATTGAACCTCCAGATCCGCGCAGGCAGACGAAGGCAGGAGAAAGACCAAAAATAAAAACGCAATAAATGTCCACCATCTTGAGTAATTATGTGCGTGTTTCACAAATTCTCTCCGTTATTATTTTCGCCCGTAGGGGCGGATATGGAATCCGCCCCTACGGGGGGGATTTCAATAATTCCGTGAATATGGTCTGGCATAATGACACATTCATGCAATTGAATATTGTTGAAATCATTCGGTATTTCGTCCCAGATACGATGGAACATCATCCCCGCGTCATTCAATATCATTTTACTGTTTTCAATATCACCTGATAATTTTGATCGGTTTTGGGTGCAAACGGCGATAAAATACCATCCCGGTTGGGAATAATCATATCCTTTCAACCGAATGGATCGGCGGTGGCAGATGTCCGGATTGTATTTTGCCATTTTGATTTACCTTTGTTCTCCATTGCGATTGTGTGAATCTGCGGTTGACATATATTTAAAGGTATCCTCATCAAACTTGAACCTCAAGGTTATGTAAATCCCGTCTGTGTGGTAACTGCCCTCTCCAAAGTCTCTATCCTCAAGCCCCTTGAAATTGTACCCCACAGAGAGCCACAGGTTTTTGACCAATCTGTATCCGGTCTCCACTCCGATATAATAATCAAGGGCGCTGGCATCATACTGATGAAGCACGCCGCCATGGACACCACAGACCCAGCGGTCTGTAATATCATACATCGCCCTTGCCGCTATCAGGTCTGTAAACGAACGGTAGGAATCGCCGTCGAAGCTGTCTTGCCGCCACTTCATGGCATACTTGCCTGAAAGGGTAAGAGGCTGATATGGTTGATAGTTTGCCTCTAAAGAACCAACCAGTTTTATATCCTCATCGCCCGTGGCAATCTTTTCATTGATGAGTTTCACTTTGGCAAGGAAGTTGAATTTATCATACCGTATCGGCCTGTAGGCAAGGCCGGTTAAAAACTCGTTTAAGTATTCATCCGAACTGTCCTTATGATCCGTATAAGAAAGACGTTCCCTTGCAAAGAAGGTATAGTCGGCATTGATCTTCTGTGATGTGCCCAGCTCAAAAAGGTGCCTTGTCTCCTTTTTGCCGAACCTGAGCTCGTATCTGCCGGTAACCTTATAGAGATCAGGCAGGTATGAAAAACTCGAGGCAAGGGCGGTGAAGTCGTCATCTCCCCTGCCTTTGACCGTCTCGAACCTCTCCAGGCCGACATCCGCCGAAAGTTTCTCCGTGATATCGATTTTGTCCTTGATGCCGAGATTGGCGACATCCCTCGGGTTATCCACGGAATCCTCCATCCCGTAATTTCCAAAGACGGAGATGTTTTTGCCAAGTTGCGAGGTCGCGCCGAAGAGGGTCCTGTGAAGCTCGACATCCTCGCCGCTCAGCCACTCATGAACGGCCCTCAGCCTTGTCTTGTCCGTCAATTGATATTCCAGCCCCGCGGCAGTCCTGTCAGGATAACCATCCCCGATAATATTTGTTCCTGTAGCGAGATAACCCGGCTTTGCGGTCGCGGCGTTGCCGCCTGTGCTGGTGAATGTGTCAAAGGGTGAACCCATAGAGGCAAAGCCCTTGCTGTCCAGACGGTCGCCGGATACAACCTGCTCTCTTATCAGGGATGCCTTCAGTTTTTTTGTAAGATCGGCGGAAAGTCCCGCTTTTACAAGCTCCGCCTCCTGGTCTAAAGAGGATGTATGGATATCCGCATACCTCCCGCCGAGGATGCCTTCTAATTTATCCGTAATCTTATATTTGCCTTCGAGCCCTGCGGTCTGGAGCCTTTCATCCGTCTCGAGATTTTTTCTCTTTGATGCATCTAATTTTAGATCGGCGCCCTTAAAATATTCTGATTCTCCTTTCAGGGTATATTCCTCTACCGCGCCGCCAAACGATGACATGCTCGGATTCCTGAATCCCTCTTCGGTATTGAGATACCTGGCCTCCGCCTTCAGGTCTTTTCCATAATCCGCCTTAATCGATGCCGTCTTTGAAGTACCCTTTTTGACGTCAAGCTCTTGCGTATCATAAACATCGCTCCTTGTTATTTCTCCCTTTGCCTCTATATGTTTATTTAACCGCCATTTGATATCGGCGCCGTAGAGCTTGCTGTCATGAACGGAATTTTTCTCCAGGATGCCAGTCGAACCGATTTCCACCTTATCGTCAAATAGTTTTACCTTCGCCCTGCCGCCATAGATATCATTTTCTTTTGCCCCTTCTCTTGTCTCATATACCACGACAATATAGACGGGATTAAACTCTCCATCCACGCTCCTGACCGGCTCCTTAAAGAGGATATCCCCGCGGTCGTAGTCTATCCAGTAATCACTGTAGCGGGCTAACTCCGCAGAAGAGATAACCGTCGAGGGATTGTGACGGTCCCTTATCTCTATCCTTATCCTGTCGCTGTTTTCCACGATATCGCCGTGGGTCAGATGATAATAGCCCGATGTTCCGTCGCCCCGTATCTCATCCTTCACAATGGTCTGGTCGGTCTGCGACCAGAAGGACTTTGCGTCAAGATATTTTGTCTCTATATTTGCATCCGCGCCTGTAAAGGTGCGGTCATACCTTGCGGTCTCGGTATCGGTAAAGTCTGTCTTGAAATCACCGTACATGATATAATTTTTATCTCTTGCCAATTTTACATAGAGCTTTTTGCTGCTCTCGGCATCGTACCTCTCTATCGAAGAATCTCCATAGACCGGATAGTACTTGTCCGGCTCAACCTGCTGGAAGAGTCTGCTTTTGTCTCTCGCCTTATCCGAATCGTAAGAAGCAGTCAGGAGATATTTGCCGAGGATAGTTCCTTTCGCAAAAAAGGCGAGTCTTCCGTCGGTGAAAAGCCCGTCGTTATCGTCCGTTTTATCGCCGCTGATACTCTTTTTGATATCGTTGTATCCGGCGGTTCCGCTTGCGATACCGACGATAATCCAGTCCCTGAGATAGGGGAGAAATTCGAGGGCCTTTTCCTTTTGGAGTCCTCCTGCAAGCGCCTTAATCTTCCTCGTTTCCGTCTTGTGGGCGGAGGATATCCTGACTATGGCCGCGCCTTTTGTGATGCGCGCCTGATAACCCTTCTGCTTTGGATTGGCATCGGGGGTGATAAATCTTCCCCTGTCCATCTCCAGATCAATAAATATTCCGTCAGGCAGAGGCAGGCCGTTTTCATCGAGGGGTTTGATGATTACCTCCGGTTCCGTCTTGCCATCGGCGGGCAGTTGATGGGGACGGGTATCTATCTCTATCTTCACAGGCATCATGGCGCGAAAGACCGTTATATGGTCCTTTCTCTTTTGACCGTCCTGATTCCAGGTAAATTCTATCTCGTTTTTGCCGGGTTTAAGGGGAACGCCCACATATTCAAAAATCGCGGTCTTGTCCTTCGTATCGAAGACCTTCTTCCCAACAGATTTTTGGTCAACAACGGCATTGTTTATCTTAAGCTCAGGATGCGCATTTAACCCAAATCGCACCCTCAGGGTGATCTTATCTCTTGTTAAGAACTGCGCTTTATCGTCCGGCGATAATATGCCGAATTCCTTTTGGGAGGAAGGCGCGCCGACGGCCGGCTTCTTTGCGGTTAAATCAGGATGCATCTTGATATAAAGGCCTTTTATCCGCTCTTTGAGCTTTGATATTTCCTGTTCCTTTTCTTCTTTTGCCCTTTCGCCGAACACCTTTACATCTCCGTCCTTATCCACACCCGCGATAAAATAGGGGGCTGTTTCCTTTGATGCGACAAGGTAGCTGATCTCAATGATTTCGTTCTGCTCGTATTTTTTGAGCTTGATCTTCTGACGGTCATTGTCAAAGGATTTGGAGTCAAATGCCCGGTCCATTCCCTCAAGCCGGATCCACGAAAGGTCTCCGAATCGAAGCGGAGGAGGGGAAGATTTCCCATCTATTTGAAGAGAATTTGCGTTGATTTCCACGCCGTGCGGCGCGGGTATCACGAGATAGGCATTTTGAAGGGGACCGACCATCCCTTTCTTGACCCTGACAGTCGCCTTCCGGCCGGAGATCTCCGCCGATTCCGCGGTTGCCGCGGCGGCAACAGTCTCATCTTCTATAATCTCTACCGGTCTATTGGGCTGCAATGTCTCATCCGTCACTTTTTCCGGTTTGACAAGGGGTTTTTGCGCCCCCCATCCCCTTATCTCTATCTTCTCCTTCTTGATGTGATACTTCGACTGCAGGTAATCGGCCACGCTCTTTGCGCGGGCATGGGAAAGCTCCTCGTTTCCACCTTTCCATTTATGTGTCTGTCTGCTATCTGCGTGGCCTTCCACAGAAACCTTTAACTCGCTGATATCCTTTAGGGATTCAAATTGACTATCTATGACGGCCTTCGCTATCGGGGTTAAATCTGCTGAATCCGTCTTGAAATAACAGATTATCTTCATCTCTTTCCATGTTTTAAGAGATGCTTCCTTTTTCGTTTTTGGCGTAAGCAGAACTTTCCGTGTTTCAAGCCGGGCTTCCTTTTTCATTTTTGGCATAAGCAGAATACGGACCGTTTCTTTTTCTATCCCTTTTGGTTTTATTCTAAAGTTTGCCTTGAACAGTCCGCCCTTTTTCAGATCCACAAACTGCGAATCCGTATCCCCCATTGCCCGGTTGTTAACGCCGTCCACCTCCATTCCCTCGGGAAGGGATATTTTGTCCACTTTAATGACATGGGTCCCGGGCTTGATGCATTCAAAGTGATATTTCCCCTCGCTGTCGGTCACGGTAAATGTGCCGTCTTCAAGATATAACCTTATACCCGGAACCCTGATCTCCCCTTCATCCTGTATTTTGTTGTCATTATCGTCTATGAAGACCTTGCCGATGATAGTCTGACAGTCCCTGAAAACACCTTTATCAACCTTAACCTTGGCCGTGGCCTCATTGGAATCCATAGGTGTTCCGGACGAAGAGCGCCCCCTTGCCGTTACCCTGTTTATGCCGTCTCCCTTGTCCGCATCCGCCGCCACGATGGCGACATAGGTTAATTGTTTTTGAGACTGGGGGGCTATGGAGCCGATATCAGTCCAGGTCAATACCTTCCCCCCGCTGCTTATAACGGGGTCGGAAACAGGATTGCCGTCAAGCCTGCTTGTGCCTGATACATATCTGAACCCCCGCGGCAGCGCATCGACTATTCTTACAGGCGCGCTTATCGTCATCGTCTTGCTGACATTCTTTGCGGTTATCGTATATTTCAGATAATCTCCCGGCTCCACAATGTCTTTATTCGCCTGTTTTTCCACGACAAGGGTGTTTTCCGCGACCACGGTGTTGACCGTTGCATTTGAGGTTACAGTGGGCAGGCCTGTGCCTGTCATGGAAACTGTATTGTTTATCACCGTGGCATCGGGGGTGGTTGGGTCAATAAAAACATCAAAGGAGACCTCTCCTCTAAAACCGGCAGGGACTACTGGAAAAGTCCAGGTGATTGTGCCCCCGCTTCCCGCAGGTACATTCGGTGTAAATACGGCGCTGACAGCAATCGGAGGATTTATCCCTGACATGTCCGGTATCGTTGCTGGCGGCAAACCGGTTATATTTGCGGGGTTTATCAGACGAACATCCATGACATCTTCAATAACCGCATTTGTCGCCGGAAAACCGCCTGCATTTCCGAATGTGTTGGTAAAGCGCAGAAGCATGCCGGGGGGCACGTCTCCCGAAGGCAAAACCGTTTTAGAAAGAGGATCCCACATATTAGGCCCGAAAAGGATCCGATCTACAGTAGTGTTGGTTATTGTACTGTCATGAACGGATACCGCGGTAATGAGATCATGGTTCAGACTATCACAGGGCACAGTGGTGGGCGTAAATATCTTTACGACGATATTATACTCGGCGCCCGCGGCCAGCTCGCCTGTATCATACGCGCCATCGCCGTTTGTATCTACGAGGGGTGTGAGCCCATCGCTTTTAAAAACCCTTACTACGCTGCCCGGTATTTCATTGGCCGACCACGAGGTGGCGATATTAAACGTGTCGGCAGATGTCCCTGTATTTTTCAGGGTATTGGTAAAAACAATCGTCTGGGAACCATTGACGCCGCAGGAAGCAAACGCCGCCGTGGAAACATCAGCGGCATAGTTGATGGTATTTGGCCCGGCAGCCGGGTCGGGCGAGAGATAGCTTCCGGTTCCCGCGCCCGCGGGATCGCCTTTGGGCCCTATCTGAATACCGCGGATGGCATTAACCGCCGTTAACGTGGTATTGCTCGGGCTGTCATCCCGGTTGCCTGCGCCATCCGCCCAGTCAACGGTCGCCTGATTGGAGATATTTCCCGCCGGCGCGTCCGCGTCCACCACCGCATTCCAGTTAAACTCGTATGCTTGTCCTTTGGCAAGTGCGCCGGGGATAAACATGCCCACCTTATTGATGGCGGCGGTCCCTCCCCATCCGGCCACATTGCCGCTGGTTGACCAGTTATTGTTGGTGTAACCGTAGAGCTTTGTGGCGCCTGCCGGAGAAACCGCGCCGAAATCGGTGGCCGCTGTTCCCGTGATATGACTATGAGCGGGTATGGCATCCTTAATCAAAATGCCCGATAGACCGGCATCGAATGCCCCATCGCCGGTTGTATCCATATTATTAAATGCCCTCGCGGTGGTCGCGGCATTGCCTGCGTTTATGCCGGATACGGTATAGTTGACGACGCCGCCCGGGTTTACACGCGCGGGGGAAGCCGATTTGTGAATCGTAAGCACAGCTCCCGACGTCACGGTTGTCCGGTTCCAGTTGTTGGCATCCGTTACTGCGCCATCATGTGTGGATTGACCCGTGAGATTGACAAGGGCAAATTGGGTTGCTAATGCACCTCCCGGCACACCATAGGCAACGATAAGATGAATGGATTCATCGGCATGGACTGTGCCGGTGTTTGTTATGACGCGCTCACCCGGGTCAACCACGCCGTTTTGATTGGCGTCAAGGTAAATGGTTCGGCTGGCAGGGGCAAAGGTGTTGCCCCCGTCCACCGCAGTATCAAGATTGTAAGTATCATCCGTATTGCCAGTATTGGTGAGGGTATAGGGGTAATAGACAGTGGCGCCGGGCGTCGCGGTCTGCTCCTGCCCGGGCGCGGCTGTTGTCCCGTCGGGGGTGATGACAAGGCCGTAGATGGGCAGGACATCGGTATAGACCTGGTTGGATTCCACGGTATAACGTTGAGTATTATACTCATAGGTTGCAGCCGCCTTATTGTAAATCCTGGTTCCCGCAGGGGTCAGGGCAAAGCCCGCCCCTGCGGCAACCATACAAAAGAGGACCGCAGCCAATCCAATGGGGGCTAATTTTTTCATTGTACCAGGCATCCTTTGTTTTTATCCCATAGGGTGCCCCCCGATTTTATTTGATTCTGACTGTAAAAGTTACGTTTCCTGAAGCGCCGGCATCCACACTTCCGATATTCCAGCGGATGTTGGTTACATTGTAATCGTAGCCGGCAGGCGCGAAGCCGCCGCCGCTTGTCGGTCCATATCCCCAGGTACTTCCATTGTCGCTGGAGTATTTGATCTCCGTTCCTCCTGCCGCGCTGCCCACCTTGAATCCCGTATAGGTGGGGATGGCATCATAGATATAGACGCTGGTAACAGTCTCGCTGCCTAAGTTTTGATAATTCACCGTATAGGTAAGTTCATCGCCCGGCTGGTCGACCCCCGCGTCTCCATTGGCGTTTATAGATGTTACCGATTTAGTCAATTGCAGATTGGCATTAACCACGGTGGTGATATCCGTCCTTGTTTTATAAGCGTTGCCTGCGCCTGATGTGGTATTGGTTGCCCTGACCTTTCCCGCCTCACTGATATTGATCGCCTCGTTTGCGGGGACAAAGACCTTGACCCATATCTCTTGTTCGCCATCGACTGCCAGTGAAATACCATGACCGCTGGCGGCGGTAAGTGCGGGATAATAGTTTATCCCGTCCGTTGAGAACATATATGTCCACCCGGTCCTCGGCGTATAGGTGGGATCCAGCCCCACCTCAAAGGTCTGGGCTGTTGTCCCGTTGTTTTTCAGGAGATGCTTATAGAATACCGTGCCGCCGGGCGTGGCTGTTCCGCTGTTGTCCGGCTCGAAGGTGAAATCATGGTTGGCGCTTACCTCCGCATAGTCGTTCTGGGTGTCGGAAAGACCGCTGTTTACGCCGTCCGCACGGAATGTGAGCAGCTGTGAGGTACCATCACCCACTGTAGCACTATTCCCATCTCCAAGTGGCGCCTGTCCTTCGGGTATGCTCACAATGGCAACAAGGTTATAACTCCCCCCTGCCGCCAGGCTCGGTGTGGAAGTAATGGGCGCCGAGCCGATATCCGCAACGCGGTCGCCGTCCACATCGGGATAAAACTCCACCGTCCAGCCTGCAGGGAGCGCCGCAGTCTGGCTCAGGTGGTAGGTATCAGCCGCTCCGCCTGGTGTGGCATTATTGGTGACTTTTAATGGATAGGTCAGCGAGGTCCCGGGAGAGGCGACCTGGCTGTAGGGAGTTTCACCATGCAGGGCAGCGTCATTGTTGGTGATATCCATTGCGGCAGCCACAATATTGTCTATCCTGTCAACGGTTGTATCCGTCTTTGTACCGTCCTCTGTGGATGTGGCGGTGATGGTCACATCATGATCAAGAGCATCAGCGTCAGTCGTGCCGGGTATAAATATCTTTACCACAATATTTACCTCTCCGCCATTTTCCGCAAGCGGCCCCACATCCGGTATGCCGTCCGCATTGGCGTCGCCGAGCGGGGTGACTCCGTCCGCCTTATACAGGGTTACGGTTGCGCCGGATATCTGATTGGCGGTCCAGGCAGTGGTAATGTTGAATATATCCTCTGCTGTTCCGGTATTTTTTATCGTATTGGTGAAGGCCAGGGTCGTCCCCGCCATACCACCTGAAATAGTGGAGGTATCCCCCAAGATATTAACCGTGTACGGCCATGAGATATACGATCCGGGGGGTGCTGCTCCGTTTGCATAGCCTTTTGGCCCAATCTGCACGCCATAAGAGGCGTTGACAGGCGTTAAGGTAGTGTTGCTGGGGGTATTTTGATCAACAATTGGAATTGCGCTGTTTGCCCAGTGCGCATAAGCCAGGTTTGAGATGTTTCCAACCGGAGCGTCATTGTCCACCACCGCATTCCAGTTCAACTCGTATGATTCTCCTGCCAAAAGTGTGCCGGCGATAAACATGCCCACCTTGGTTATAGATCCCCATCCGGTCACAGTGCTGCTGGTTGACCAGTTGCCGTTGGCGTAACCGTAGAGCTTTGTGGCGCCTGCTGGAGAAACTGTACCGAAATCGGTGCCTGGGTTTCCTGTTATATGGGTATGAGCGGGTATGGTATCTTCTATTAAAATACCTAATTGCGGATCCTCGTCGTCTAATCTCCCATTTCCATTAGTGTCTATATTATTGAAAGTCAACTCAGTGGTTGCAATATTCCCTGTATTGGAACCGGATACGGTATAGGTGATCGCGTCGCCCGGGTCAACGCTTGAAGGGGACGCAGATTTGTGAATCGTAAGCACCGCATCAGAAACTACCGTTGTTTGGTTCCAGTTATCCGTGTCTGTCTTTGTGCCGTCATTTGTGGATGTTCCCGTGAGATTGACAAGGGCGAATTGGCCTGCTATCGCTGTTGTCGGCACATCATAGGCAACGATAAGATGAATGGATTCATCGGCATGGACTGTGCCGGTGTTTGTTACGGCGGTGTCACCCGGGTCAACCACGCCGTTTCCGTTGGCGTCAAGGTAAATGGTTGTGTTGGCGGGGGTAAATGTGCTGCTGCCATCCACCGCAGTGGCCAGATCATAGGTATCATCGTCATTGCCCGTATTGGTGAGGGTATAGGGGTAATAGACGGTGGTGCCGGGCGTCGCGGTCTGCTCCTGCCCGGGCGCGCCTGTTGTCCCGTTGGGGGTAATCGTAAGGCCGTAGATGGGCTGAACGATCGTTATCACCTCGTTTGAGGTGGATACCTGCGAATTGCCGTTTGCGTCAAGATATTGCGCCGTTGCCTGGTTCTTGATCTGCGTGCCTGCCGGGGTGCCTGTGGCGTAAACAGAAACACCCGTACATAAAAAGACCAGCATTGCTATGAGAACATACAGCCCCTTTCTTTTTATTATCTTCATCATTTTTTCCCTCCTTTTACTATTACCCTATAAAATAGTTTTATCTTTTGCTTGGGGTTTATTTTTGGCGCAACCCACCTGATATTGGTATACATATCAGGCGTGGCTGTTTTTTCAACCTCTTTTCCGTCCGGAAGTTTTACCTTATATTTCACCGGCTCTCTCTGAAAGGTTCCTCCCCCGTCAATAGAGAACTCTGCCGGATAATCTGCAGTTGCCGATTTGTCGATATAGGATGTGCCTGCAGGGATTATACCAGTTAAATTCACATTTTTAAGCGTATTTTTCGCAGGCAGGGGTTCACCGGTATTTTCAGCGGTAATTTCATACTGTATAACGCTGCCCGGCAATACCTTATCGGGCAGTGGTTTGAGGATATCTTTTTGCTCTCCTATTTTGTCTGTTACTCTGGTTACCAAAAACCCCTTAAGATTTATCGAAAGGGGATCTTTCGGCTGAGCATCGGCAGCATCAGCATGGTGACAAAAACCTGACAGCAAAAAAACCGACACTATCATTGCCGCCATTATTTGGTGAGTCAGCCCTGTTTTTTGTTGATTAAGACCCATAATGCCTCCTTCTTCAAGCTCTCTTTGATGAACTCGTCAAAAGTCAAAAATGCCCAAGAACCGTCATTCCGGTGAAAACCGGAAAGCGAAGCTTAATGTTCATAATCCAGAGACCTCCATGCATTACAAAAACACTGGACACCGGTTTTCACCGGTGTGACGGCTTTTTACGAGAACATCATGAAAAATGGAATTTCTCGAAACTCCTCTATCGCGTCATAGTCGGGCTTTGCCATACACAGCAATCCAGGGAACGACTTCAGAATATCGCTGTGGGAAATCCTGGGTTCCTGACACCCCGGCAGAACAATCGAATCTGCTCTTTGCGCAAGTCCCCGGTTGAGCAAAGCTCCTATCAAGGCCAGCCCGGAATGGCTGGTCAAATTTTCGTCTCCCCCTTTGATGATAAATTCCACTGGAACCATCTTTACCTCCCGGATGCTGTTTTCAGGGAGGAAAATTATCACGAATACGTGGTAATGTCAAGCTATTCTATCAATTTTATGCGGGTTTTATGCCACTAATTCAGGAGGGAGAAAAACTACCACAAATAGACAATAATGTCAATAGGCATATTTTACGTGGTCCCTCCTTTTCGTTTGTCTGTACACCTGGAGTTAGACAAATAACATGCCAGTTAACGGAAAAAAAGGCTCTTTCTCATTTCAAGTGGGTAACCCGACCTTACTGTAGTCCAGTTTTCCT